>DQEK01000169.1:0-9374 GCA_003533545.1 Acidobacteriota bacterium
GTCCGGACCGAGGGGTCACTGAAGATCCGCGCCAACTCCATGACGATGGCCGTACCTGAACCGTCATCATTCGCAGCCTGGCCAAACCCGTGGCCGTCCATATGCGCTCCAATGATGTACATTTCGTCCGGATTCGTCGTTCCAATTTTCGTGCAAAACACCTCAGACCGGCTGCCCGAGCTCGGCTCCTCGCTATTCAACGTACGCAGGGCTTCGTCTGGCTGGGCCATCGGGTCACGCACAACCCCGGTCCGTCGACGGTACCCGAAGATTGAGCTTCCTCCTGGACCCGAACCGTTTCGACCGATGCGTCCGCCAGTCGAAGTCCCGTCGGTCGGATTCAGCGACGAACTGGAGCTCGCCCGCCCTTCCCGATCCCTCCGCGGTCGCGCTTCAAAGTTGTAAATAACGCGTTCAGTAGGACATCCAACCTGCTGGAGCCACGCCTCGATCCAGTCAACCGCATCGCGGTTCCGCTTGGTTCCCTGCCGACGGTCGCCGAACTGAGTCAGCCCCTTGATCGTAGCTTTGTAGCGCTCAAGATCGAGCCGTCCGACCAGAGTCCGCACCACTTCATCTGGCGAGACCGATTGCCATCCGCTCACGGCGCCGCCTAGAACAAATGTCAACACCATCCCGACAGCCACGGTCACCGCTCGCCTACACATCGCTGCCTCCCGGCGACCCGGCCACAATCGAGGCGGCAGAGCCGTCTGGCATCGGCCGGCAAGACGGCCAATAACAACTACGCGATCCCTGCACCGAGTACCCCAACGTATACGGCATAGAGTGACTGACTGGCGGCCATAAACAGGCGGTTCCGTCTAGTCCCACCAAAACAAACATTGGCACAACGTTCGGGGAGCCGGATAGCTCCGATCATGTCACCATCTGGCGCAATCACGATCACGCCGTCTCCAGCGCCTGCCCAGACGTTACCGTCAGCGTCACACCTGATACCGTCAGCCGCGACTAACTGGTCAGTGCCGGGTGCGCGAAGCTCGGCGTGTCGACGACCGTTCCGCAGACGCGTCCCATCAACGTCAAACACGCGGATCTCCCGACCGGAACCGGTATCCGCAACGTACAAGCGACTGTAATCAGGTGAAAAGCAAAGACCGTTTGGTCCGACTGGCTCGTCGGTGACCAGTGCCACCTGACGACTCTGCGAGTCGACGCGGTAAACCGCTGGCGGTGTCTCGGACTCGGCCCTGAACCCCTCATAGTCGCCTCGAATTCCATACGGCGGATCGGTGAACCAGATTCCCCCGTCGGGATGTACGACCGCGTCGTTCGGCGAGTTGAGTCGTTTGCCATCGTATTGGTCAGCAATGACGGTCACATCCCCGTTCTGTTCGTAACGTGCAACCCGGCGCCCACCATGCTCACAGGAGAGCTGGCGCCCCTCGCGATCGAAAGTATTCCCGTTGCTATGACCGGACGGACTTCGGAACACCGTGACGCGACCATCGTCCTGGACCCACCGGTGCTGCACATTATTCGGAATGTCGCTCCAAACCAGATACCGCCCCACCCCGTTCCAGGCTGGCCCTTCGGCCCACATCGTGCCAACGTGAAGCCGCTTGATCGGTGTGTTGAACAAGATATACCGACGAAATCTCGGGTCCAATGCAATGAGATCCGGGTCCGGGTAGGCCAGCGGATTCTGCCCAGACCAATCGCGAGATTCGTAAGGTGAAATCCTCGGCGTCTGCTGTCGCGCGTTTACCCGTGCGGCGACGCTCGACGCAAAGGCGGCCCCCAGAAATGCCCGGCGTGTCCACGTCGAATGACCATCGTTGTGCTGCTGCACCATAGTTATGTCTCCTGGTTCCTACCCAGTTGAGGCTCAGTGGCCGCGCGGTCCGACCACCCCATATCCAGAAGGACGAGAGCGTCAGTCAGAAAACTCATGAACCCAAACCGCTGTACGAACGGGCCGTTAGTTCCCGGTGTCTGAAATTCGATACAGTTTTGTCGCCGTCCGGATGATCAGGCTGCCCCGTGCCACCGCAGGCGTGGACAACGTCATCTCGTCGAGTGAATTTCGGCCGAGCACTGAAAACTCTGACCCGGCCTGAACGACGAACGTGTCGCCATCCTCGCTTAGCACGAAAATTTTTCCGTTGTAGGCCCAAGGCGAAGCCGTGAAGAGGGTCCCGGCGGTGATTCGCTTCCGCTGGTAGAGTTCCTCTCCGGTGCGGGCGTCGTAGGCCATCATGATGCCGCGGTCGAGCAAAGTGTAGTGGTAGTCGCCATAAACCAGGGACGAGGGGTTGTAGGACCCGAGCTGCGGGTGGGACCACACGATGTAGTCGTTGCTAGTCGACCCTTCGGGCAGGGTGATGTCCCCGGTAGCGCCTGGGCGGATCGCGTAGACGGGGCGATTCTCGTCGGCAACATACCCCGAGTTAATGTAGAGCAAGCCGTGGTCCGAGAATGGAGTCGGAATCACAAGCGTCGACATCCCCGTGAGATGCCACAACAGCTCTCCATCTAGCCCATAGGACCGCACACCCTCGCGACCAGTCGTGACCACTTCGGTCCGCACGTCGTTCTGCCAAACGAACGGCGTCGACCAATTCGACCCTTCGTCCCGTTCCGTCCTCCAGAGTTCCGTGCCCGTCGCCGCGTCAAACGCAGCCACATACGACTGTTCATCGTTATCGTTAACGACATATAGCCGACCATCGTGCAGAACAGGTGACGACGCCGCGCCCCATTCACGTCTAGGCAACCAGTCGAATTCGACCGACCACGCGAGGTTGCCGTCAAAGTCGACGGCAAAGAGTCCGATGTCAGCCATATAGGTGTAGACGCGCTCGCCGTCGGTAACCGGCGTCTCGGAAGCGAAGGTGCTCTTCTGGTGTGTTGGCAGCGACGGAACCGCCTCGTGTAACGTGCGCTCCCAACGAACCTCGCCCGTGTCAAAGTTGATGTCGTAGAGCACCCACCGGAGCGGCTCGGTCTGCTCAGTGATATAGGCGGCCGTCATTGCTCCCCCGAGTGAACGCGCCCGATAGTTCTCAACCGGCTGAATCGGGACCTCTGGCCCGGCCATCGCGGTGGAGGTCAGCACGAACACGTGGTCGCCCCAAACGATCGGCGAGGACCAGCCGCGTCCCGGCATGTCGATCCGCCAGGCCACGTTCTCATCGGGTCCCCAGCTGACAGGTAATGCGGGGTTGTCGGCGACAACCCCCGCGGTCTCACCACGAAATTGTGGCCAGTTGTCCTGAGCCTCCCCCGTGGAAACGCTCAAGCAAATTAGCCCCACCGCGAGCACCGTCAGTCGTGTCGTCATCATGAACTCCTCAAAATCACCACAAAGCACCGGGGCGGCAACGATTTTGCGGTTATTCTAGCCCGCATCGGAGGTAACGTGTTCCACCGACAGCTCATGAAACTGCATTGCAAGACGGTAGCATGGACGACCATCGCCTTACTCTTTAGCGTACTCAGCGACGCGGTTGGGGCTCAACCACAGAGTGACCACTTCGTGCCGTCGAGGCCAGAAACGTTGAGTTGGGGCTGGTTTCCGATCGACAAGCCACCGATTCTGACCGTCACCTCAGGGGATACGGTTTTCGTAGACACACTGTCCCACGCAGGCTCCACTCAACGCGCCCACCCGGTCGAGTCCCTCGGCGAACTGGGCGTGGAGGCCAGTGAGATCCTACAGGACGTCATCGACTTCTGGGACTCTCGGGACGGACGACCGCGGGAGGGCCGCAGTGGTCACGTCATCACTGGACCGATCGCCATCGCCGGCGCCGAACCAGGCGATACGCTCGAAGTGCAGGTGCTGGACCTGACAACGCGAGCAGCGTATGGCATCAACAACACGGGTCCGACCAGCGGCGTCTTCGCACGGAATTACCCAGGGACTCGCCCTAGCGATCCCCAGCGGGACATCGAGAATGCTCGTCATCTCTATCGGACGGTCACGGTGGATGGGCGCGAGATGGCCCTGTTCTCAGACGACATCCGAGTGCCGTTAGCACCCTTTATGGGCATCATGGCGGTGGCGCCAGACCCTGTCCTGGGGCAACCTGGTGTCGAGGTGCCTGGCGTCCAAGCCTCCCGCCCTCCAGGTGCGTTCGGAGGGAACCTGGACATCAAGGACCTGACCGTCGGCAGCACGCTATACCTCCCCATCTTTCATGCGGGCGCCCTGTTCTACGTCGGTGACCCCCACGCCGCACAGGGTGACGGAGAAGTCAGCGGCACCGCCATCGAACAATCGCTCTCTGGTCGCTTCCGTCTCGTGCTACGCAAGGACATGCCGCTCTCAATGCCAAGGATCGAGACCGACGCCCACTACATCCTGATGGGTATCGACCTAGATCTCGATCGCGCACTCCAGCAGGCGGTGGACGAAGTCGTGTCGTTCCTGGTCGAGGAAAAAGGGTTGACCCCAACAAAAGCAGTATCGCTCGCAAGCATCGCTGTGGACTTCCAAGTCGCGGAAGCGGTCGACCTGACACAACTGGTAACCGGCAAGATTCCCAAGAGCATCTTTCGGTAACGGCGGACGGGCTGTGCCGCAGTGGCGACACAAAGGCGATTGAGAGGATTCGAAATGAAACGCATAACCGCCCTCGGGACCGTCGTGGTCGCGGCTCTGCTCACGGTCGCGATGACTAGCGGCACCGCTCAGGAACAACCCCGCGTGACGATTCAATCAATGGACGTCCGCGAGAACCTGTATGTCATCAGCGGCGGCGGCGGCCACACAGCCGCGCTCGTCACGGAAAGTCAAGGCGTGGTGCTCGTGGACACCAAGCTGGCGGGTTGGGGGCAATCGATTCTAGAAACGATACAGTTGCTCACGGAACAGCCAGTGACCACGATCATCAACACCCATGCTCACGGAGATCATGTGGGCGGCAACGTCGACTTCCCGGCTAGCGTCGACATCATCGCACACGACCGGGCAGCGTCCAGAATGGCGAACATGGAGGCGTTCACGGGCGTGGGAGCCGAGTCTTTGCCAGATCGCACCTATACGGATCGGATGACGCTGTTCGAAGGTCGAGATCAAATCGACCTCTACCATTTCGGCGCTGGCCACACCGACGGAGACACGATTGTGGTCTTCCCAGCGCTCCGTACGGCCCACCTAGGCGATTTATTCGCCTTCACGGGCCCACCGTACATTGATGTCGCTAATGGCGGCAGCGGCGTCGCTTACCCAGACACGCTGGACCGCATCGTGGAGTCGATCGAAGGGGTCCAGAGAGTGATACCTGGACACATCCCGCCGCCATCAGGTAGTCCAATGCGCGGCTGGACCACCTGGGCGGACCTAGAACAGTATGCGACCTTCAACCGCGAGTTCCTTGACTCAGTGCGCGCGTCGCAAGGCGTCGGCCGGTCCGTTGACGACGCAGTCGAGGCGTTGGATATTTGGGCGAAATATCCCGAGTACGATATGTCCCGTGCTGCCGCCAACGTCCAGGCAATCTACGACGAACTGAACGCACAGTAGCAGAGCCCTTCTAGGCACTGCGTAATGAGGACATATGAAGATCTTCGTGAGTAAGACCCGTTCGATAGCCTCCAGCGCCCTACTGCTGACACTCGTTGCAGTCACGCTTTCAGCGGACGACTGGCCCGAGTTCCGCGGCAAAGGTCGCCTAGGGGTCTGGACCGAGACCGGAATCTTGGAAGAATTCCCCGAGGAGGGCCTCGACGTGCGGTGGCGCACACCGATACATCACGGATTCGCCGGCCCTGCAGTAGCTGATGGACGGGTCTTCGTGACCGACTTCGAACGCGCTCGGGGACTCGACGGCACCGAACGCATCCTCTGCCTAGAGGAAGAAACTGGTACGGTTCTCTGGACCCAGAGTTGGGAAGTCAGCTATCTCGGTGTGTCTTGGGACGAAGGTCCACGTGCCACCCCAACTGTCGACAGCGACCAGGTCTACGCAGTTGGAGCTACCGGGGTCATGACTGCGCTACGGGTGGACACTGGCGAAGTGCTCTGGCGGACACGTTTCGTAGAGGACTTCGCGGCGGAAATCCCGCAGTGGGGCTTTAGCAGTGCACCTATCGTCGACGGTGACCGCGTGATCACGCTCGTCGGGGGCACGCCAGACGCAAAGGTGGTGGCCTTTGACCGGACCACGGGAGAAGAAGTTTGGCGCGCGCTCTCGTCGGTCGAGGCTGGCGCCGGCGTCGGACAGCCCGTCATCATCGAAGCGGGCGGGGCACGACAGCTCATCATTTGGCATCCGCTCGCGGTCTCTTCACTCGATCCAATGACCGGGGAGGTCTACTGGCAACAGCCGTTCAAAGTCGGCTACGACATGACCGTCGCCACGCCGGTACGACGCGGCTCGGACCTGTTCGTCACGACGTTCTACGACGGCCCGATGATGCTGGGGCTCAGCAACGACCGGCCGGATGCCGAAATGCGGTGGCGAGGTAACAGCAACAGCGAAATCCTGACTGACGGATTGCACGCTGTCATCGGCACCCCCATCATCAAGGGCGAGCACATCTACGGGTTCGGCTCGTACGGACAGTTGCGGTGTTTGGTTGCTGCCACCGGCGAGCGGGTCTGGGAAACACAAGAAGCGACCGGCGAACGTGCACGCTGGAGCAGCGCGTTCATGGTGCAACACGCAGATCGAGTATTCATCAACAACGACCGCGGTGACCTCATCATCGCGAAGCTGTCCCCGGAAGGCTACGAGGAGATCAGTCGAACCGCACTCCTCAAACCAACCTCTCGGCCGGGCAACCGCCGCGAACTCACCTACGTGAACTGGTCACACCCCGCCTACGCGAATCAACACATCATTGCCAGGAACGACGAGGAGATCATTTCCGCCTCGTTGGCGGCAAAGTAGGCGCGGTACGGCAGGTCCCAGAAGCCCCCTCCGACCGTCTACAGGTGCGGCCCACCGAGTCGTCGGCCCACCCCGACGCACGGACACTGAGCTTCGGCCCCCCTCCCGCGGAGACGCTAGTCGATGATCGCTTGGTAGGTCATGGACGCCATGTCGGGCCGGACATTTAGATGCGTGTACGGGCGCAGCTGTTGCAGGACGATGCCAATCAGCTCTTCCTTCGGGTCGACCCAGAAAATAGTGCCGAAGGCCCCACTCCAGTAATAGGACCCCTCCGAACGGGGTGTGGCAGCCGGACCCAAATCAGTCACAATCGCATAGCCAAGTCCGAAGCCGTAGCCGGGACCCGCTAACCAGATTCCTTTGTCACCAGTGTGATTCACGGTCATCATCTCGACCGTTTTTCGGCTTAGGAGACGCGTCCCTTCCAATTCGCCACCGTTCAGCACCATCTGTTGGAATCGGAAATAATCCCTCGCCGTCGACACGAGGCCACCGGCCCCACTGAAGTACGTGTGCGGCTCAGCCACGTACCGGCTGTCCGCCGTTGGCGCCTCGGACAGTACGATTTTGCCGTTCGCATCCGGACCGTACAATGCTGTGAACCTGGCGAGCTTCGACTCTGGGAGGTAGAAGTGGGTGTCGGTCATGTCGAGCGGATCAAAAATCCGCGTCTTGAAAAACTCGTCGAGCGTCTGCCCAGACATCACCTCAACCAAACGACCCACGATGTCGGTCGCGCGACCATATTCCCAGTGCTCACCCGGTTGAAAATTGAGAGGTAATTTCGCCAGACGCTTGAGCATGTCGCCGACCGTGTCGCCAGGCCTGGTTTGAGCGGACATCTCAAGAAACTCGGGTTGAGTGATGCCACGATAGCTGTTGGCTAACCCAGCCGTATGGGTCAAGATTTGCTGAACCGTGATCGGTCCTTCGGCCGGAATGGTCTTGTAGCGCCCCGTCACCCTCTCCTGCGGAGGCGATGGAATCGCAACCTGCACGTCGGAAAACTCTGGCAGCCATTTCGAGATCGGGTCGCGTAGTTGGAAGTGCCCCTCCTCGTACATCATCATCAGGGCTACCGAGGCGATCGGCTTCGTCATAGAGGCGATGCGGAAGATGCTGTCGTGTGTCATCGGCGAGCCGCTTTCGGCATCACGCTCCCCCTGCGCAGAAAAGTGCACCACCTTCCCCTGCCGCGCCACCAGCGTCACGACTCCAGCGGTTTCGTTGCGATCGATATAGCCCTGCATGACACCATCGATACGATCAAGGCGCTCCGACGACATCCCCACGGTCTCCGCTTCTGCGGTCGGCACGCCATCCATCTCCGGCAGGTCGGCGGCCGCGCCTCTCAAGCCCGCTGTGACGCATGTCGCCACGAGTGCGACCAAAACGCACCATTTTGTAGTGGATGAATTCATGAGAAGTCTCCTTGCCCGCTGTGAGCGTTACCTCCAGGGTCGGAACCACCGCGCCAGCCCAGCGGCGAGTTTATCAGTAGGCTAACGGAATCGGGAGGCTGGCCCGCTCCGCAGGCGGATCGTGCTAGAACCTCGCCTAGCTGACCTGGTCCCCTGCGTTGCCATGGTCTGAACCCCAACGCTGACACAAGCACGACCGTATGCGCGATAAAATCCAGAGCACATGACCTCGGGAACAACGGGCGAACATCGGGGCGTCAGAAAGAAGGCCTGGCCTGCTCTGTCATTCGTGGGATTACTGCTCGCGACCACGCTGCTCGCCGCCGCATTCCAGGCCCCCGCCCGTCTAGATGTCATGAGCTCTGGCGGGTTTACGGCAGCCTACCTTGAATTGTCCAAGGCATTCTCTGAACAGACCGGCGTCGTACTCGACACGGTCTACGGCGCGTCCATGGGTGGCGCGACGTCCGCGATTCCGAGTCGCTTGCAGCGGAACGAGGCAGCGGACGTCGTCATCCTCGCCGGGGAAGCACTTGCACTCCTCGTCGGTAGCGGGCAGGTCGTTGCGGACAGTCGAGTCGACCTAGCGTCGTCACGGATCGGCATGGCCGTTCGCCACGGCACCGCCATACCGAATATCCGTACCATCGAAGCATTTACCCAGACTCTGCTTCAGACAAAGTCGATCGCCTATTCTGCCAGCGCCAGTGGTACCTACCTGTCAACCGTACTCTTTCCCCGTCTCGGCATTGGGGAACAGATCGCCCACAAAAGCATTCGGGTTGTTGGGGAGCGCGTCGGCACCGTGGTAGCCCGAGGTGACGCGGACATCGGATTCCAACAAGTGAGCGAGCTGTTGCCAATCGAAGGGATCACTTACGTCGGACCGATCCCGGACGAAACGCAGAAAATCACCGTGTTTGCGGCCGGAGTAACAACGAGCGCCAAAGACCCGGACACCGCGAAACGTCTAATCGCATTTCTTTCCTCACCCAACGCGGCCCCAATCATTACCAAGACTGGCATGACGCCTCAGCTGAGTATCCCATCACGCTAACGCCTGCAGTCCCGGAGTAACGGTGCACGCTAC
>DQEK01000169.1:9721-9861 GCA_003533545.1 Acidobacteriota bacterium
AGATTCCGGACGCGGGCTAACAATCTTAAGGTGCATCGGAGATTCCCCGACCGCAGCCCCGAGCGATCATCCATTGGCCATCTCGACCCTCGCGCCAGTAACGCAGGGCGGGCGGAGCTGGCAGGTCGGGATACGGCTGG
>DQEK01000054.1 GCA_003533545.1 Acidobacteriota bacterium
AGGAGAGGCATGGCGCGCGCGCTCTCGGTGTCGCGACACGAGACCCTGATTCTATCGCAGGCAGGAGTTCGAACAGGGCGACTGTGACTGGGTACCCGTTTGGCGGCAGGTCAAGTGCTTTTGTCGAACCTTCGACAAACCGGGTTAGGATGATGCCGAACGAATGTCCCGTTAGGGTGGGAGGTCGTCAATGAACCGTTCCACGCCGTGCGTGCTGTTGCGTATTGTGTTTGTTTGCTGGTTGGTGGCGTTGAGTGCGTCTGCCCACGCGCAGACAGGTCCGTTGACCGGATTCAGATATATGCGGGTAGCGTTGGTGTACATGGATGGCCGGACGATCGCGCCTATTCTGCAGAGAGATAGGGACCGTGAGATCGTCGAGCACTTTAAGAGAGATCTTAGGGAGGACGGGTGGACGTTTCCCTTCGGCCCGGGTTTGGATTTCAGCACTTTTGTGAGCGGTTTTGACGGGGATAGAGCAAGTCTTAGTCAGTCGCTCGATTGCACGCTGGGTTTGTATGCCGGTGGGGAATGGGGGGCCGCGCCGGAGTTCGCCTGCCGTGACGCATTGGCCCGCGAGATGTACACATACCAGGGCGAGCAGCGGGGGTGGGTCGTTGGGACCGGGATGAGGCACGCGAAAACCAGTGTCGGCAGACTCGCGGAAGATATCCGTTCAAACAGGCCGTCAGGGTTTTCTGAAGGGGGTTCCGTTGACGTACTTACTATTCATGACGTCGAGCAACACTCTCTGACCGAGGGCGACCTCGAGAATCGGATTGCATCGGGTGAACGACTCCATAGTCTAGAGGGAGTATGGGTGAGCGGGCCGCCACCGGCCTATCGGCTTGGCATTTCCAGATCCTTGGATGATCCGAATGAATTTGTCGCGGTTGTCTTTGAGTCCCCCGGGAATCTGTTGTGGGAACCGGGGTCGGTAAAAGCTCGAATATCGGCGCTTAGCGCCGAAGATGTTTTTGAGATCCGCTACCGAACTGGCAACCACATCGTGCGGAACGGATCAGCAAAACTCGGATCCTTTACGCTGACGTTCGTGCTTCGCTTGGGGGACGAAGACCTCCCCGCGGAGCCTGGCGGAGCGGTTGCGGCGTTCGACCGCGACGGTGGGCAAAATTTCCCCGGTGACCGACTGCGACAATACGTGTGGTCTAAGCTGTACCCGGTCGCTCGTGATGAGGGGGAAAGCGTGCCTGCCGAGCCCGCGCCACCTCCCCTGCAATGAGGAAGTCGGCCTGGGCAAGATGGTCGTTGCAATGGCGGCCGGGCCGTTGAGGTCAGGGTAGGGCTAGCACAATCAATTCTGGAGGGCTGCTACCGCTCCCGCCTCCGGTGGCCACTGCGATGTACTGCTTGTCTTCGTGCAAGTAGGTCATCGGGTTACCGGAGGGCACCGCTGGCAAGGCTACCGCGCCGAGATATTCTCCGGTTTTCTTGTGGTAGGCGGCGATGGTGCGGGCCCCTTCGGCCTCGTCGATGACGTAGCGTCCGCCGGAATTCACTATCAATAGGGTCTTTGTGACCATTGCGCCGCCGCCATGGATGCCACTGTGGCCGCCGAGCGCCGGAAGATTCAAGTCCCGCAGTGCTGGGTGGTTTCTTGGGCCATCCCCGTGCGGGCTCATCCAGGCGTGGTCACCGGTATTCAGGTCGATGGCGGTTACCCGTTTGTAGGGCGGTTTGACTAGCGGAAGCCCTTGCGGTCCAGGAACCGGGACTGCCCAGGGATCCGTAAAGTAACCGACTGTCGCCGGTGGCGGGTACTCGACCAGCTCGACCGCCCGAAGACGTGTTTGCGAGGGAATAAACAGTCGACCGGTTTCTGGATCGGCAGCTGCGCCTGGCCAGTTGACACCGCCGCCCGGTCCCGGTGATTGGATCAGTGGTTTGCTCTCACCCTTGACGGACGGGGGAGTGAAGATCGGCCCCAGTCGGCCGCGGGCGGCGAGTCTAAGCGCTTCTTCCCGCAACTCCGGAGTGAAATCGATCAAGTCATCGACCGTGATGCCCTGTAAATCAAAGGGGGCCGGTTTCGTCGGGAAGGGTTGGGTGGGGGAATACCACTCACCCGGAACATTCCCGGCCGGCGCCGGCCGCTCCTCGATTGGCCAAACCGGGTCGCCGGTCACGCGGTCGAAAACATAGGTGAATGCCTGTTTACTGGGTTGAGCAATGGTTTTGATCGGCCGCCCATCGACCGTGACGTCGACAAGATTTCCGGCCGTTGGGAAGTCGTAGTCCCAGAGCCCGTGATGAACGGCCTGAAAGTGCCAGATTCGCTGCCCAGTCTCGGCGTCGACGCAGACGATGCTTTCAGCGAAGAGGTTGTTGCCGGGGCGCATGCCACCGTACCAGTCGTTGGTTGGGGTGCTGATGGGTAGGTAGACGTAGCCGAGCTCTTCGTCGACGGCCATGTTCCCCCAGACATTCGTGTGACCGGTGTAACGCCACGATTCGTTCTGCCACGAGTCCGCACCGAATTCGTCGCCCTGGGGAATTGTGTGGAAGATCCACTTCATGGCGCCGGTGCGGGTGTCGAACGCGCGGACGTGCCCCGGCGGTGCTTCCCGCGTCGTGGTTTGGTCAGTCAGTGAACTACCCACGACGAGCGTGTCCCTGACGACTGCAACGGGTGACGAGTGGGTAAGGCGCGCACGGTCAGTCGGACGTCCGAGACTGACACTCAGATCGACGATGCCGTTTTCGCCGAAATCTGGATACAATGCGCCGGTTTTGGCGTTGAGCGCGATCAATCGCTGATCGTGGGTCGCGATGAAGATTCGGGTGTCGTCACTTGTGGCATCGCTCCAGTATGAAACGCCGCGATGCTGCCAGCCAATGTTGGCTGGTCGCTCGAGTCGCTCATAGCTACGTGGGTCGTAGGTCCAGACGGACTCGCCCGTACCGGCATCAAGCGCTGCTACCTGTCCCAATGCGGTGGCGACATAGACTAGTCCGTCTGCCATCAACGGCGTGGCCTTGAAGAGACCAGCGTTGATTCGCTCTCCCTGCCTTGTCACTTCTGTCGAGATCGACGTCCAGCGCCAGGCGATCTCCAAGTCGCTGAAGTTCGTGACTGTGATTTGATCGAGAGGCGAATATTTGTTGTTGGTGCCATCTGCGCCATAAGCGCGCCACTCCCCAATTTCAGCGGTCTGAGCGGTGGCGCTACCCGGCGCGATCCAGGTGATTGCTAATAGCCCGAATCCGATACCCAGCCGCCAGTGGAGGTTGTGCATGGTTCTCTCCTCGAGAGACGTGCGAGTGGCTGCCTGCCGGCGCCACGGCGTGGTTGCCTTCGTCCCGCCGTCCATCATAGTGGGGTCGTCCCGGGCGGTCTAGATGCAGGACGTAGGGTATTGGCGATTCGAAGCGGTGGCGGGGCTGCGGCGGCAGTACGCCGCTCGGTTTCAGAGCCTGTCGCGCTATACTCACTCCGCTCGTTTCTATTGAAGCTTGGAGGCGTCTTCAGGGGTGTGAATTGGGTGCCGGCCATCGTGTGGGTGCGGGTCCGAGTTGACAGGCCTTCTGGCGATGGTTTCCTTTGTTCGTGAGTATGAAGGGAGAAGTTAAATGCGTTGTCTACTTGTCGGGTTTGTGTTCGTGTTTCTGTTCGCCGCGCCCACTTTTGGACAGACTCCTTCTGCCAAGGTGTCCGATCTCGCGTGGATGACGGGGCACTACAAGGGGAATATGGGCGGGGGAACGCTTGAGGAGAATTGGGCCGAGCCCGAGGGCGGGTCGATTGCCTCGCTTGTGAGGTCTACTGGCGCTGGGGCCACGAACATGATCGAACTCATTGTCATCGAGGAAGAAGGCGACTCTTTGAGTCTTCGACTCAAGCAGTGGGACCCAGGTATGGAGCCTCGCGCGGAGGGGTTTCAGGTGATGGAACTGATTGAGATCGGGGACAAGAAGGTGGTCTTCAAGAACACCGGCCAGGTGGGCATGCAGCAACTTGGCTACAGTTTGAATGGCGATCAATTCACGATTTC
>DQEK01000101.1:0-349 GCA_003533545.1 Acidobacteriota bacterium
GCCAGTCATGCATCACGTAGAACGTCTTGCCGTCGCGGGTCCGGCGTTCGATGGCATCCGTGTTAGCCATCAACCAGTGGACAATCATCTGCCGGTTTCGCATGTGGTCTTGCTCAATCTGGGAACCCTCGCGAACACGGCGCAACTGAAGGAGTGCGTTGCGAGTGTAACCCTCATACTCCGCGCGCACGATGTCCTCGTGGGCGTTTCCCGGCAACACACCGAGCTCGACCAGCTTCGGATTAGGGAGAAAATACAAACCGACTAAGTCGGCCCGGGCCTCTTCCAGAGCGGAGTATTGCTCCTTCAGATCCGGCTGGGCTGAACCTCCGAGCCTCTCCGCCAACTT
>DQEK01000101.1:651-10751 GCA_003533545.1 Acidobacteriota bacterium
GCTGAACCTCCGAGCCCCTCCGCCAACTTACCCGAAGCATGCCCGATGACTTCGTGCATGTTCGTGGTCATTTCACCCGCCAAGCCCCCCCACTGCCGCGACCGTTCTGCCTCCTCCTCGCTCCAGGCAAACTCCTGCCTATAGTTGGCCGGACGGGACAAGTCATACGACTCGTTGACGTTGGACAGGGACACCGACTTGCTGCCATACCGCTCACGCACGGTTTGGTCGTTCGGTAAATTGATACCAATCGGAGTAACGGGCCCAGAATCGCCAGTTTCGAACACCACGTCGATCGCGTTCGCGGTGATGCCGGTCACCTCCTCTTTGCGGTACTTAGGGTCCCACGGCATGCGATCTTCGAACCACTGCGCGTTGGCTGCCAGCGTTTTGATCGCCCCGGTCTTCTCCGGATTGACATAGAAGACGAGTGCCTCCCACGCCCCTTTTGCACCCCGCGCATCCATGTAGACCTCAGTGAATCCGTTGATCGTATCCACGGAGGAAAGTTGGTCCTCGACCCAAGCGATGTCATACGTCCGCTGGTCGGCTGGGTCACCAGTCCGGTAGTACGCAATGTTGGCGCGTAGCGCCTTTTTCATCGGCTCGCTCGCAAACGGAATCGCCGCCTCCAGATGTCGAATGATTTCGCTGATTTCCTGACTGTACCTGCCGCCGACCTTATACACCTCCTCAACCAAACGACCATCCACCTTGGTAAGCCGGGACGTGAGCGGATAGCGCTCCTCAAACTGTTCAAGGTCGGTTGTGGACACATCCTTATAAAGGTTGTTGGCGCTCGACAGCAACAGGTCTTCGTCCGGTCCCGGTGTCTTATTAGTCACGATCGGCTCGAAGTCAGGATCGAAGAACAACGACTCCATCCGCCTCGCCATCCCGGCAGTCGTCTCGCCGTCACGGGTCGGGAAACTCGCCCCGGCACGCGCTGCGGCCGCGATCGCGGCACTAAACGCCGCTGGCGTCGCGTCGAGCGTGTATTTGCGAGCAGTCAGGTTATTGAATGGGCCAGTGTTCAACCAAAAAAGCTTCGCATAGGCATGAATCGCACCAAGGACGTCCGAGTCGACCCCGACCGGATGCGTGATGATCTCCTCAAGTACCTCACGCATCTCAAGGTTGTGCTCGTAACGTTGGTCGTAATAAATGTCGCGCCCAGCAAGTGCGGCCAGATACAGGTGCCAGATGAGAGTCTTCTCGCGAAGACTGAGTGATTCAAAGCCGTCGGCGTAGAGCTGCACGACGGCCGCGTCCTCCACGCGCTCAAGCAGGTATGGCCGATCGGCTACCTCCTGGCCAGCCCCAGCCCACGGGACGGTTCCCGAAACGATTCCACACGTCACGACCAGTATGACCGCCCCTCGTCCACGCATCGCACCCTCCCCAACAGACGCCTTCTTGGTTTCTTGGTAAGCTGATTCCATCTTAACCCGTCGCGCAGGTCCGATTTCGTGGGAAAGAACCAACCATGACCCTTAGCCTTCGCAGATCCGGCGTCGTCCCGATGCTACTGACGGTCTTAACTGGAGTCGCGGCTGGTAACGCCGACGCCCAGCAGCGCGCGCTAACCATTGAGGAAATCTACGACGCCGAGCAGCGCGTTAACTTCAGTGGACGCAGCGTGACCGGACTAACCTGGCTCAACGACACCCACTATTTACTGCGCGATCGAGACACCACAGGCCGCACCCAGCTGCAGTCGGTCGAAGCAGAAACCGGTGTCAGCGAGCCATTGTTGGACGTCGAGGCACTCGAGCAGGCCCTAGCGGGAGTGCCTGGGATGGGCGACGAGGAGATACGCCGGGTGGCGCGCGTAGCACGATTCGTGTGGAACCCTGGTCACACAGCGTTGCTCATGAATATCTCGAATGACCTGTACTACTACAGCTTACCGGCCTCCGGCGATGGGCGCGTCCGGCGCCTCACGCGCGGTCCGGCCGAGGAATCGATGCCGTCGTTTAGCCCGGACGGCACCATGGTCGCATTCGTCCGTGACCACGACCTTCTCGTCGTTGATGTTGACCAACGCCGCGAATGGGCCTTAACGCGGGACGGCGACGCCGACCATCTGAACGGCGAGCTCGACTGGGTCTACCAGGAGGAAATCTACGGACGAGGCAATTTCAAGGGGTTCTGGTGGAGCCCAGACTCGGCGTTTCTCGCCTACCTCCAGACCGACGAGAGCCCGGTGCAAGAGTTCACGGTCGTCGATCACCTGCCCTACCGACTGGACCTCGAGGTCACGGACTACCCGAAGGCCGGCGACCTGAACCCGATCGTGCGGCTAGGCGTCGTGCCAGCGGTGGGTGGCGAGACCGTTTGGGTCGACCTGGATCACTACACCCCCACCGATATGCTCGTGGTCTCAGTTGACTGGACCCCCGCGGGCGACGCTGTCGTGTTTCAGGTGCAGAATCGGGAGCAGACCTGGCTGGACCTGAACCGCGCGGACGCCGTCAGCGGTCAAACCACACGCCTCTTCCAAGAGACCACCCCCGCCTGGGTCGACGTCCATGGCGCCCCCACCTGGCTCGACGACGGCACTTTCGTCTGGCTCAGCGAGCGGACCGGGTGGAAACATCTGTCCCATCACGAAGTTGATGGCACCCTGATTAGACAGATCACTGAAGGTGAGTGGGAGTTCAGAACCCTCCACGGCATCGACGAAGACAAGGGTTGGGTCTACTTCTCTGGCACCGAACGAAGCCCGATCGGAAGTGACCTGTATCGCGTCATGCTGGACGGCACCGCGCTCACGCGACTGTCGATGAAGCCCGGCACCCATCGCGCGGCCTTTAGCCCCAACTTCGCGTGGTATCTCGACACCTGGAGTGATATCCACACGCCTCCACAGCTACGGTTGCACTCGGCGGATGGTTCTGAGAAGCGAGTCATCACGGAAAACCAGGTCCCGGAGCTATCCGACTACCGACTCTCGCGCCCAGAGTTCCTTCAGGTCACCGCGCGGGACGGTTTCGTCATGGAAGCGATGATGATCAAGCCGCCCGACTTCGACCCATCGGTCCGCTACCCCGTGTTTCAACACACCTACGGTGGCCCGCGCGCGCAGCAAGTTCGCGATGCATGGGGTGGCAACGCGCTGATGTTCTACCAGCTCTTGGCCCAACGCGGGGTGATCGTGTGGATTTTGGACAACCGCACAGCCAGTGGCAAAGGTGGCGTCTCGGTCTGGCCCGTCTATCAGAATTTCGGCGAGCTCGAACTTCGTGACATTGAGGACGGCATCAGTTGGCTCACGGCGCAGCCCTACATCGACGGCTCCCGAATCGGTCTTGAGGGGTGGAGCTACGGTGGATTCATGACCAGCTACGCACTGACTCACAGCGAGAGTTTCACCATGGGCATCGCCGGAGGCACCGTCACCGACTGGCGCGACTACGACACCATCTACACAGAGCGTTTCATGCGAACACCCCAGAACAATCCAGACGGCTATCGAAAGAGCTCGCCGCGATTCAACGCGGCCGACTTGCACGGGGCACTGTTACTGCTGCATGGAACAATGGACGACAACGTTCACTTACAGAACACGTTACAGTTCGCCTACGCGCTCCAGAAGGCCGACAAGCCGTTCGACCTGATGCTCTACCCACGCTCTCGGCACGGGGTCACGGACCCGGACCAGAACCTCCACCTGCGGCGGCAGATGGTCGATTTCATTGACGAACACCTCCGCCCGGCAGGAGCGCCACAGGTCAGAACATCCAAACCGCGGTAAATGAACGCCTGCCTGGCATTTGCCGCGCATCGGGCTTCAGTCGGATATGCGCCACGAGCGCCTGGTCGACCACCCGTCGGCATGGACGCTTCAATCGATACCTCTCACGCGGTCGGTGACCAGCGCGAGACCGAGCCTTTGTGTTCCTACCGACCGTAACCTGAGTCAGGTCGTTATCCTGAACCAGAACCGGAGTAGCCGCTTCACGAAGGGAGTCACGCGAGTCATGCTGTATTGGAACGCGACCCGCCGTACGGCATCAGCCTGGGTTGGGTAAGGGTGTATGACATTGGCGAGCGTCCCGAGTCCGAGCCCGCCGACCATGGCCAGCGTCACCTCGCCGAGCATCTCGCCGGCGTGCCTAGCCACGATAGTGGCACCCAGGATCTCGTCAGTCCCCTTGCGCGTATGGATGCGCACGAACCCGGCGTTCTCACCGTCAACGACAGCCCGGTCCACATCGGTCCATCGCTGGGTGTACGTCTTCACAGGCACACCCTGTGCGACCGCTTGCCCCTCGTGCATTCCGACGTGGGCCACCTCCGGGTCGGTGTAGGTACACCATGGCAATGTAAGCGTGCTGAGCCGGCGCCGACCGCGAAACAAGGCGTTTCGCACTGCAATACGCGCGGCGTCCTCGGCCGCATGGGTGAACTTCCAGGCCATGCAGATGTCACCAGCCGCGTAGATGCGTGGGTTTGAGGTCTGGAGCGTATCGTCGACCACGACACCCGTGCGGTCATGGTTTACACCGGCCGCGTCAAGACCTAGTCCCTCGATGTTCGGCGTGCGCCCAGTCGCCACGAGGATCGCGTCGACCGCGAGTTCCCCGAGCTCACCGCCCTCGACAAAGTGCACCACCTTCTCCGAATCCCGTTGTTCCACCCGCGCAACCCGACACGAAAGTACAGGACGGACACCGTCACGAACGAGTGCTGCGTGCACGAGTACAGCTGCGTCCGGGTCATCCCGTCCGAGTATGCGATCGGCGGCCTCCAGCAGCGTGACCTCCGACCCTAACCGACGGAATGCCTGAGCCAGTTCAGCGCCCACCGGTCCGGCCCCCAATACCGCCAGACGACGCGGCAGCGTAGTCAGATTGAAGATCGTCTCGTTCGTCAACACTTCAACATCGTCGAGCCCGTCAATCGGCGGTAGCGCTGGGCGTGCCCCCGTCGCGATCACCGCCTTCTTGAACCGCAACGTCGCGTCGGCCACTTCTAGCGAGGTACCACCCGTGAACCGAGCAGACCCGAAAAAGACGTCGACTCCCTTCTCATCCCGATACCGGTGGGCCGAATCGTTGGCACTGATCTGGGCGCGCACTCGCCGCATGCGCGTCATCACCGACGCAAAGTCTGCATCCGACCCGGTAGGCGAGCGCCAACCGAAGGCGGCGGCGTCACGTAGTTCTGCAAAGACACGGGACGAACGAATAAGGCTCTTGGAGGGCACGCACCCCACGTTGAGACAGTCGCCGCCCATGAGATGCCGCTCGACTAGCGCAACCTTGGCGCCCGCGCCGGCCGCAAACGACGCGGCGATCAACCCTGCGGTCCCCGCCCCGATGATGACTATGTGGTACCGATCGGCGGGCGTCGGGTTCGTCCAGTCCGACGGATGGACATTCCGAACGAGTGTCTCGTTGTGAACGTCAAGAGGTTCAACGACCGGCACGTCGGACAGCGGCATGAAAAGTTCCCCACAAGGGCAAGAGTTCGGCAACGCTGGTCCGGTCGCGCGGCAACGACAAGCTGCCTTCGTGCCTTCAGGCGCGCACGAAACCATGTCGCCAGCGCGAACCAGTCGCGCTCACGACCCTACGACGTTGACGTGGTGTCCGGAGGAGGGGGTTCTTCGTGTGCCAGCGCCGCCGCGGGGACCGATTCCGAAGCACGCGGCCGCAGGATCTCGTCGATGAGGAAAAGATCGGTCAGCACGGCCCGTAGATGAATCGACCCATTCAGGTTGTCGATAACCTGGCTGCTAATGCCGGGCTGGGCAAGCACGAGTTGCAGCGCTTTTCGGGCACGCCCCGCATCACCGTCGATCACGTCGAAAAAGGCGTCATAGGGCGCGATTGGCTCCAGCGCACGCTCGCGAGCGAGAGACGACAGAAACGCGCCCAACCCATCGAGCGCTTTGTCCATCTCTTCGATCGACCGGCGCAAATCACCACCGGTTTGCGGGTCGCCTCCCCGGTAGCCCTTGGCTGCGTAGCTCAGAAAGAGCTCATAGCCGCCTTCGATTGTGTCAATCCGAGCCTTCAGCGCTGTGGAGTCTGCGTCGGACACGCCTAGCCCTTCACCTTCCACTTGTTCGGGTCGTGGTGCGCAAGATAATCGGAGCGGCCCACCCAGCCGAAGATCATCGCTTTGGTCATCCAAAGCTTCTCCGGACGAATGGCGAAATAAATGTGGCTGATGGTCAGGGTGACGAACAGCACCGACGCGAAGCCATGCAGCGAGTACACGATTCCCCACGTTGCTTCGGTGTAGAACAGGTCGTTTCGTGGGACGATCGGCGTGTCTATACGCAACATCATCAGGAGGCCGGTGGCGGACACGAGTAGACCGAAGACCGATACCGCCAGGTGATACAGCTTGTGATCGAGCGGGTACTTGCCGTGCTTACCAACCTCGGCATCCTGACCCAGTTGACGTTTTGTTCGCTGGACGGCCTCGGCCAGGTCCCCCGGAAGAATCCAGATCGACCAGAAGTCAAGGAAGAAGGACGCGTGGACAATGTGGTAGAGGATGCACAGGATCAGAATCAGCCCTGAGATCCAGTGGATGTTCAGCCAGGCGAATTCGAGACCCACAATCGGCAAGAACCCGGTCGCCAACAGCGTGAGCATCGATGCCGCCATCACCCAGTGAAACATCCGGGCAGCACCTGTGTGCCGGACGATTTTTTCGGGAATCCCGTGTTCCGCACCAGACGGGGCAGCCTCGTCTGCCGCCACCTTCGGCTTCCAGACAACCGCGTACACGGCGTGGAAGAGGACGAAGGCGATGCCCGCCCAGAACGCCACAGTTAGGAGAGCCCAAGAGATCCGAATAATGATCTCCTGCCCCCACGGGTCAGTCCCTATCTGAAATAACTCCATTTACGCCCCCGTGCCTCGGACAGTCCCCCAGGCCAGAATGCTTCGGCGGTCGCATCCGCGCTATGCCAACGCCCGCAGGCGCGGCCAGAACCAACTAGTTCACGCCGCCCTACGTTCCACCGTTACAGACACTAGGCGGGAAGAATACCGGGGACGCCCCTAGGATTCAACTGATTCTTCACCCTAACAGAAGCCAGAGGAATCAGAGCGAGAGAGTCACTCCGGACCAGCGACCGGCAAATAGGCACGGGCGTGTTCCGCGTTCAAGCATGCGCCCCTTGTCGCTACCCCACGGCGGGACCTCGAATACCGCGGTCACTCCGACAGCAAGATCGCCTCGGTCCGACGACTCCATAGGCAGAGCCTTCGCCGACTCCCTCAGACTAGACCCCATACCGACGTTCTGACAGCCTTCGAGCCCAGCCAGGCTGCGAGTCGACGCCATCGAAGTTGAACTTTCTGAGAGATTAAACGTATGATTTAAATGGACGTTTCAATAAGAGGCCGAATAGGCCCGAGCGATAAATGGCCACAAACACCAAGGAGCGGATCCTCGACGCCGCTGAAGAACTGTTCGCGGACCGTGGATTTCCCTCAACCTCGATGCGTGACATCACCCAGGGTGCCGACGCGAATATCGCCGCCGTCAACTATCACTTCGGCTCGAAAGAAGCGCTGCTCCTCGCGGTGCTCAAACGCAGAATCGAGCCCGTCAACCAAGCCCGTGTAGCACGACTCGACGAACTTGAGTCAAGTGCAGGCGACCAACCGATCTCGACTGAAGAGTTGGTCAGGACGTTCCTCACACCGGTATTTGAAACGTGGCAGGAGCACGGTGGCGCCGCACCAAAGTACATGAAACTGCTTGGACGCATTCACGCTGAGGTAGACCAGGACCTCCGGACCAAATTTATCCAAGAAACCGGCGCGGTGTTGGAACGATTTGCGACGGCATTTGAACGAGGGCTACCCGCTCTTGATGCCAGCGAGGTGCGGTGGCGGGTACTGTTCCTTGTCGGGTCGATGGCCTACACCATGACCTGGGGCACCGCGCTCCTAGAGGTAGGCGACCAGGCTCGCCGAGACTCGGAGCAAGTCCTCGAGACACTGATCCAGTACACGACCGCGGGGATGACCGTACCGAGCACGGCGTCAGTCGTGGCCGCCGACCGAGAGGCGCGATGAGACTCCAGACTGTGGTCGGTCTCGTCGTGCTGAGCGTCGGCTGCGCTACAGCGCCACCGGCCGCGCCACCGGTACTCAGCGTGACCGTCCCAACTACCTGGACGGCCCGTCCGGACACCGGTACCGAGCCGACACTCATGTGGTGGACGGACTTTGGCGACCCCGCGCTAGACGAGGTGGTGGTGGCAGCTTTGGAGCAGAACTACGACCTGCAGGCGGCCGCGTTGCGGCTCGAGCAGGCCATGGCTGACTCCCGCGGTGCCGCTGCCGACCTCTTGCCCACGCTGCAGGTCGGCCTGAGTGGGTCAAAGCGGAAACAGAACTTCATCGGCTTTCCTATTCCAGGCGCGGAAGACCGCGTCCTGAGTACGGTGTTCTCCAACTACGGAGTGTCGCTGGACACCTCGTGGGAGGCAGACCTGTGGGGACGGTTGCGTTCGGGGGCTCGGGCCGCCCTGGCGGACCTCCAATCGCAGGCGGCCGACCTGCAAGCCGCGCAACTCTCTCTCGCGGGACAGACGGTGAAAGCTTGGTTCGCGGCCGCCGAAGCCGAGCAGCAGCTCAGCCTGGCCAAGGAGACTGTCACCAGTTTCGGCGGCACAGCTGACCAAGTGCGGGAACGGTTCGAACAGGGGTTACGCCCATCGCTCGATGTTCGACTAGCGCTGTCAAACCTGTCGAACGCCGAGGCACTCAGAGCTCAGCGGGGTCAGCAACTCGATTCTACCGTCCGCCAATTGGAAGTACTCCTGGGGCAATACGCGTCAGGCACCCTCGACACGCCCTCGATATTGCCGGACACACCACCGTCGATTCCCGGAGGGCTACCGGCCGATCTCGTCAGTCGTCGGCCAGACCTCATCGCCGCGGAGCGGCGCGTCGCCGCGACTGGACAACGGCTGCAGGTCGCCCGCGCGGACCTGTACCCGAGCATCAGCCTGACCGCCAATACCGGGACCTCAACCGGCGCCCTGGCAGACCTTCTGCGCGGCAATTTCGGGGTCTGGAGTTTCCTCAGCAACCTTGTACAGCCCCTGTTCCAAGGGGGGCGATTGCGTGCCGGGGTTGACCGAGCGGAAGCACGGGAAGCGGAGGAGCTCGCGCTCTACGCGAACACGGCGTTGCAAGCCTATTCGGAAGTAGAAACCGCGCTTGCCGCAGAGGCGCTGCTGGCCGAGCGACAGAGCCACCTAGAGTCGTCGGTCGAACAATCACGAGCAGCGGAAGAACTCGCCGACGACCGGTATCGCACCGGTCTGGGCGACTTCATTGCAGTACTCGAATCGCAGCGGCTCGCACTTCAGGCCGAAGGCGACCTGATCGCGGCCAGACGGCAACGGCTCGAAAACCGAGTCGACCTTTATCTAGCGCTCGGCGGCGGATTCGATCGGTCATCGGACGCGATCGGCTCGCAACCGTAAAGAACCTTATCGAAATGGGTGGAAATTAGATGTCACAACTTCTTCGTCGAACCCTGCAAGTGCTCTTGCCTCTGGTCGTCCTCGCTGGCGCTGCTGGCGCCGCTTACGTGATGTACCTGAACCGCCCGCCCGTTGAGACGCAAGCGCCGGTCGTGGAACCACCGGGTGTTCGTGTCCAGAGGGTTTCGTACGAAACCACCACCCTGTCGATCAGCAGCCAGGGCACGGTGCAACCACGCACGTCGAGTCAGCTCGTACCGGAGATTTCCGGGCCGGTCGTTGAAGTTGCGCGATCGTTCGCGGTGGGGGGATTCTTCGAGGCCGGAGACGTGCTATTGAGAATTGATCCCTACGACTACCAGCAGGCGGTCATCGCGGGCCAGGCGCAACTGGCTCAAGCGGAGCTGAGACTCGCGCAGGAAGAGGCCGAGGCAGAAGTCGCGCGGCGTGAGTGGAACGAACTGGGTCGAGGCACCGCCAACGCGCTCACGCTACGGCAACCGCAGGTTGACGATGCGCGTGCCGCGGTCGCGGCCGCCGAAGCAGCCTTGGACCGCGCGGATCGAGATCTGGAGCGAGCGGAAATCAAGGCGCCGTATGCGGGTCGGGTGCAAAGCAAGGATGTTGA
>DQEK01000446.1 GCA_003533545.1 Acidobacteriota bacterium
GGTCAGCGCAGATGCCTATGCGCGCGTTTCCCAGACTCCTGACCGGTCCCGCGGCATTAACGCTATTGCTCTCGATACCGCCTGCTGCCACTGCCCAGCCGCAGGTCCGCCCAGACATCCTGACGTTGTCTGCCGGCGGAGCTGGCTCGCTGACGGCGCTGCGTGAAGCTAATGCACTCGTCGACCAACTGAGTCGAGACGGCACCCTACGACGCTCAAGACAGGACAGTGATCGGTTGATCGGGGACCGGACCCATGACCGATACCAGCAGTTTCACGAGGGCGTACCGGTTTTTGGCGCGGAGGTCACACGTCAGACTTCCCGGGGGCTCTCTGTCTCGGTGTTCGGCACAATCCACCTTGGCGTCGACATCGATACGACACCAGGGCTGACACCCTTTGCGGCCACCAGCATCATTGAAGAGTTATCCGGCACGACAACACCCGGTGCCAGTCAGCCCCGCCTCGTCGTGCTGCCTGACCGAACCCGTTCAGGCATCTATCGACTCGCCTACGAGGCCCGCGCATTCACTGGCACGAGGCTCATGGTCTACTTCATCGATGCTACGACCGGCACGTTGGTCTGGTCCTACAACGACCTCAAAACGCAGCAGTCGACGCTTCCCTGTACGCAGTGCGCCATTGTCGAGGGACTCGGAGTCAAAGGCGACAGGAAGAAGATGAGTGTGACCACGGTCGGGGGCGCCTTCCTCGCTCACGACCAACTACGGCCAGCGGACGTTTACACGTTCGACATGGACGGGGATGTGACCCGTACCCTAGATGTGCTAGCTGGTACCTCGCAGCTGTTTGACGCTGATCTGGCGATGAACCCCGATACCCACTGGCTCGACGGCGCCAGCACCGACGCTCATGTCGGCATGGGTTGGACCTACGACTATTTATTTCACCGGTTTGGCCGGATGGGCCTCAACGACGAGAACGTCCGGATAATTAGCCTCGTGCACCCGATCGACCGCGAGGCAGCGTCCACGGCACCGCCGGAGTTGGTCAGCCTATTCCACCTCAACGCGTTTTATTGCGGGCTCTGTGGTCCGGACGGCGTTGGTGTAGCCGTGTTTGGCGAGGGCTTGCCTCAGGGTCTACTGAGCAACGGCCGTCGGTTTAACTACTTTTCAGGAGCACTTGACATCGTCGCCCACGAGCTGGCACATGCGGTGACTGACTTCACCTCCGCGCTGCTTTACGTCGATGAATCGGGTGCTCTGAATGAGGCGTTCTCCGACCTTATCGGCGTTGGGACTGAGTTCTACGCGGAAGCTTTGTTCCGTGACGGTGCCGGAGTCGCCGACTACCTACTTGGAGAGGATGTCATCGAACCGGGTGGAATCCGCTCGCTCGCCGACCCGCAGCAGTTCGGGGACCCAGATCACTACAGCCTGCGGTTTCTCGGCGATGCCGACAACGGTGGAGTGCACACCAACTCGCTCATTCCCGGGCACGCCTACTACCTAGCCATCGAGGGAGGCACCAACCGGGTATCCGGGTTGGGCGTAATCGGGGTCGGGGCCGAAAACCGTGACCAAATCGAACAGGTCTTCTTCCGCGCGTTCACGGTCCTGATGACCAGAAGCTCTGACTTCGCCACCGCTCGAGCGGCGACTATCCAATCGGCACGTGACCTCTACGGCGCAGGCAGCGCCGTTGAAACGGCGGTCACCGAAGCCTGGACCGCCGTCGGCGTCAACTAACCAGGAGGAACGAACCAGTGCAGCGGAAGTTATGGTGGCGCCGGACGCTGATACTCAGCCTTGGAATAACGACCGGATACCTCGGTGCCCCAGACGAGACCAGCGCACAAGCTGCACCAACCGAACGCATCGTGGCACGAATCGACGTCGGATGGCGTCCGGCGTCGCGCACGTTCGCGGGCACCCGTGTCTTTCCGGCCTTTTCGGAACAGGGAAATTTCGAAGCCGACTACGAGATCAAGGACGGCGGAGTCCTCGACGGCGGGCTCTCCTTCCGGCTATGGCGTAACCTCGGCGTGGGATTGGACGTATCGAGCTTTCGATCGGTCCATCCGGCCCAGATTTCCTCTGAGCTGCCACATCCGTTCTTCTTCGACCTGCCGCGAACGACCACGGGTACGGCCGGTGGCCTCGAGCGGCAGGAACTCGGCATCCACATCCGTGCGCTGTGGGTCATGCAATTCACCGACTGGCTGACCGTATCGGTATCTGGTGGCCCCAGTCTCATCAACGCTCGCCAGGACCTCGTGTCGGCAGTCCAGCACACAGAGATGGGATTCCCATTCGACAAAATAGTCTACGACGGCCATACCGTCAGTGGGCAATCGGAAACTACAGTCGGACTCAACGGCGGGATCGACATCGATGGCTACGTGTTGCACAAGATCCCATTTTTGAGTCAATACGAAACGCTGGAGCAAATTGGCGTGGGATTGCTGCTACGATACGTGCGCGGGTCAGTAGGCCTCCAAGTTGGAGACGACCCGATCGAAGTGGACCTGGGCGGCCTGCAGATCACGACCGGTCTGCGGTTCCGATTCTGAGTGGATTCGTCAGTCCTCAAGAATCTCGATCACCGACAACGGGTCCACCCGAGCCCCGCTCAAGCGCAGGGTCCAATGCAAATGTGGACCGGTCACCCGTCCAGTCGCACCCGCATGCCCGACCAATTGCCCCAATTCGACTAGGTCACCCTCCTCCACCAAAATTTTCGACAGGTGGGCGAAGTACGAGTACAACCCCCAGCCGTGGTCGAGAATCACGGAGCCGCCAGAAAAATAGGTGTCACCAGTCAGCACCACCTTTCCAGCGTTGGGCGCCGCAATTGGCGTCCCCTCGGCCGCGCGAAAATCTGCGCCGCTATGCGGATTCCTGGGCTG
>DQEK01000356.1:0-3930 GCA_003533545.1 Acidobacteriota bacterium
CCATCTGACTGGATGCGGGCTACCCAAGCGCCCTCCGGGTCGATATCCCCCCCGAGTAGCCCAAAGAGGTACTCTGGGTCTGCACCCGTTGGAAGAAAATCAGCCGTAATCGTTCGCACCGTTACACCCCGGCGGAGCACTTCGCGGGAACCATCTACCAGTAGGTCGTAGCCTGGCATCCGGTGAATCGTCCTGGCTTGGCGAACCCGTCCGGGTAACACCGCCAGCGCAAGGATGAGCGCCGCGACGCCGACATAGGTCGCCCGGCGCCCCGCCAAGGCGGTCGCACCGAACAGAACCGTAAGAACCACCGGCGTCATCTGAGAGAGGTAGTAGTACTCGTCGAAGCTGCCCACCCAGAACGCGTAGCCAACGACTGAAAAGAAAAGCGGTAGCACCGTCAGCGCCTGCAGGGGCATGTCGTCGCGACGACGAACCACGACCGCGACGGCGCATACCGCGACAATCCACCCCACCCAACCGACCTCCCACGGATCGACCAAGATCCGGTCGATAGCGTGACCCAATCCGACCACGCTCTCCACAATCCGCAACGACGCCTCTCCAGATAATGTGGCGCCTAAACTGCCGGTCACGGCAACACCGCCAGGTTCGGTACCCGGCACTGCTGACATTCGGTGGACGAGATACGGCAGTTGCATCACGCCGACGACCATCGCGATGACCGAGACCCTGAGCCCGGTCAGACGATAGTCACGCTTGATCACCGGCGTGATGACGAGCGCAACGAAAACACTCGCCACGCAGAAGACCGCTGGGACGTGAAAGTGCATCGACACCCAAGCAAGACCCGCGACCACGCCGACACCGACCAACGACCGCTCAGGCCAGCCCAACAGCACCGCCGCCATCGCCCCCTTGATTGCTGCCGCGGCGAGGCTGGGATTCCACAGCGTGGCCGAGAGCGCGAGGTCGTAGGGCGCTGTGGTGACGAGGACCATGGCTGCCGTCGCCTGCCAGATCGACCGTGTCTTACGCCAGAGCGCGTAAAGCAACACGCCGTCGAATGCCGAGTGCACGAGCACCTGGAAGACGGCACCAGCGTGCGGCAGGTTGTCGACGAACGGTCCCAGCGTCACCCGGCTCAGCCATACAAACCAGTTGTAAGTGGGCCCGAGCGCATAACCACCGACGTGCTGCTCCGGACCGACCAGCGGCTGCTGCGTGAACGGCAGCTGCGCGGTGTCCCAGTAGAGGATTTGATCGCTGAACAACCAGAACGTTCGGGTGATGTCATGCGTACGTAGAAGGACGAGACCGGCATAGGCGGCAACCGGTAAGACAATCCCGATAATTCGCTCTCGCGTTAGGGTGAGGGCGATCTTGGGGCGAGGCGACAGCCCCATATTTCCCATCGTGCCCACCAGTCTTCTCCCCACGCTAGGCCGGACGAGGGCTGCTAGAAGCGTAACAACCGGTTCAGCTTCACAACGAATCCACGATTACGAAGACCGCTCCAGCGGTCCGGCATAAGTAGGTCCGTCTCACGGTCCTCAGTGTAGACGACGAACAACTCGCTGCCGGGCGAGTATTCCCAGCGAAGCCGAACGTTGGTGCTGAAAATGTCTGCGCTCGAGTTGTATTGCAGTAATCCGCTAAAGAACATTCGAGGGTTGACGGTGTAATTCATCCGCACGCGACCCACGTGGGTCGCGAACCGCCCTTGCGGCAGGTCAACCCAATTGAGCGAGACGCTGGGTTCAACCGAAAACTGCGGAGTCACCTCGACCCGACCTCGACTCAATCGAAGTGACTTGCTCTCCCCACTCCAGAAACGGCCGAGGCGCATTGACACCGTGCCGCTCACCGGACGCTGCTGCCCGAATGAGTAGGAGACCCCGGCGTCGCGGAACCCGTAGCCGCCGACGGGCAGGGTGACGCCCGGCGCGATAGAAAACGCGTCCGAGAGAAACTCGTAGCGGTCGGTTGCTGAAGCCCTGAGCCGGTCGCTGTTCTCAAACTGGACTTCGAAGCTCGCGTCTTGCGTGCGAGTTTCGAGCAGGCGCGTATCAGCCATCTGGATATAGTCCAGCGACCCCGACAAACTGAACCGACGGACCCAGTCGATGGCCGCTGGACGCGGGCTGAATCTGGCTGAAACCGACGACTGGCGCATGTTATCGCGGCGGACGAATCCTATTTCTGGAAGGAAGTTATCCTCGATCACCAAGTGGCCCGCGTGCAGTCCATAGCGGTCACCGGTGTAACTGAACTGGCCGGAGTAGCTTGCGTCCCGCCCCTCACGACCAATCGTCCGAGTCCGAGCGACATATCCCTGGAGATTGACATCGTCGTAGAAGGCAAACCGACCGTCGAGCCCGTACGCCTGGTTAGAGCCATCGCCAGCCAGTGACACGGAACGGTTGGTAAAAATGCCACCGACGGTGCTCCGTCGCAGGATGTCCTGCTTGATCCGCAATACCGTGAAGTTCGTCGAACGGGCATCGGACACCAAGGAATCGTCGGTCTGGATGTTCAGCGCGCCGACATCGAACGCCCCCACCTTGCCGGTCAGGCGGCCACCGGCCAGGATCGGCACCGCGTCGCCGGCCTGCAAACCGATACGGCGGGAGAAGAATAAGGTCGGTGCGCCGGGACCGTCCCCACCGCCCCCGCCTTGGGCAAAATCAAAATTCCCACGGCTCTCTAGAAAGAACTCTCGTTTTTCCGGAAAGAACAGGCTGAATCGGGTGAGGTTCACCCGCTGCTCGTCCACCTCGACCTGCGCGAAGTCGGTGTTGTAGGTGAAATCGGCCGTCAGGTTCCGCGTAACGCCATACTTCACGTCGAAACCGGCGGCGCCAGCGGGGTCATTGCGCACAGCTGGCGCGGCGGTGAGATCGGTAGTCACCCCACCGATGGCATATGGCTTGACCTCCAGTTTCAGACTCTCAGCCGGCACTTCGAGGCCCACCAAAGAACCGGCTTGTGAGACGCGCCACAGACCCGCAATGACGCTGTTCCCTCGCGCGGCCGAGATCGGCAACGGGGTCAGGTACGACGCCTCGGTGCGACGACGGATGATGCGGCGCAACTGCAGGCCCCAGACTTGCACTGAACTGGACCGATACCGCAGCGACTTGAACGGGATCCGGATCTCGACAGTCCAGCCACCGTCGAAGCGCCCCGTTCTGGAGTCCCAGATGGTGTTCCAGTCAATGTTGACCCGACCTCCCTCATTCGATACCTCGAAGTCAGAAAACCCGCCGATAGGGCTGACCAAAAAGGCCTTGCCATTCCGTCGGTCATAGAAGGTGTCGAGTAGTAATGAAAACGAGTCATTCTGACGCAGCTGGCCGACGTCACGGCGCATCTCGTTCGCCACCCACTCGCTCTCCGGTGCCTCGTCGTAGCAACGAGCTGAAATATAGATGTTGTCGTCGTCGAACAGGACCCAGGCGTCAGTGCGCTCGCTTCCAAGCGCCCCTTCGTCCGGAAGCTGCTGCACGAAGTCGGTGATGAACTGCACATTCTGATACACCGCCTCATCGAGCTGCCCGTCGAGTCGGATGGGCTCGCTCACCCGGGTGGCGCGAACCGTGGCACGGCCGTCCGCGTCACGAGAAACCACCGCCGGCGCGACCGGCGGGGCAGGCCCTTGTAATATGGTCGGTCGCTCTGCGAGCAACGGTTGCGCCTGCGCCGCGGCGGGCAACATGGAGACGGCGATCAAACTCGACAGCAGCCCACAGAAAGGACGCGCAACGACCGGATCTAGGCCCATCTTGGAGACGGTCATCGGAGCGGCTTACCCGCTGAAAACACTCCGTTTGACACTGGAAACGCCATCGTAACAGGTGGGCAGCTGTATCGTCGGTATAGACTTGTCGAACGCTGGGCCGACGCTCGCACGTCGGCAACCTGGAACAACTAACCCTCGACGGGGACTGTCCCCGCCGTATCGGCAGG
>DQEK01000356.1:4246-9640 GCA_003533545.1 Acidobacteriota bacterium
CCCCGCCGTATCGGCAGGAGTGGCACATGGCATTACAAACGGTTTCACCGCTGGTGCGAACGACGCTCATCTTCGGCGTGCTGGCAGGCTGCGTACTCCCGCTCTCGGCCAACGACTGGCCCGAGTGGCGCGGCGTGAATCGTGACGGAGTGTGGTCCGAGACCGGCATCGTCGATGCGATGCCGAACGAACTGAACGTCAAGTGGCGGGTGCCAATCAACTCTGGCTTTTCGGGCGCGGCGGTGGCCGACGGACGCGTTTTCATCACGGACTGGGCAGAAGACCCAACATCGCGCACCATGGATGGCACCGAACGGGCGATCGCCCTCGACGAAGAAACCGGAGAAATCCTGTGGGTCCGCGAATGGCCGACGACATACCGGATGCTAATGATCTCCTATGCCATCGGCCCACGCGCCACACCGACCGTCGACGGCGACCGTGTGTACGTGGTCGGCGCAACCGGCGATCTTTACTGTCTCAACGTCGAGACTGGTGCGGTTCTGTGGGAGAAGCACTACATCGCCGACTACGACAGTTTCATTCCCACCTGGGGCGTGGCAAGTTCGCCGATTGTCGATGGTGACCGGCTGATCACCGTCGTCGGCGGTGAACCAGGCGGCCTGATCATGGCGTTCGACAAACGGACCGGGGCAGAGGTGTGGCGGGCCCTCGATGTTGTCGGGGAGATGGGATATGGACAGCCAATCCTGGTTGACGCAGGCGGTGCACGACAGCTCATCGTGTGGCACGCGGCCGCGCTGGTCTCGCTCAACCCCGAGACCGGTGACCTCTACTGGGAGGAGGAGTGGGAGGCCGGCGGGGGCATGTCAGTGGCGACCCCGGTACATAGCGGAAACTACCTGTTAGTCACCCAATTTTATCGCGGGTCGCTGATGATGCGACTCGACCAAGATAGACCCGACGCCACTCTACTCTGGAAGGGGCAGAGCCGAAGCGAGATGCCGGGTGAGACCGACGGCCTCCACGCGCTGATCACCACACCTCTCATCGAGGGGGACCACATTTACGGGGTCGGCAGCTACGGTGAGCTGAGGGGGCTGAACGCGCGGACCGGCGAGCGTGTCTGGATGAGCGACCAGATGACCGCCCAGGCGCGATGGGGGACCGCATTCATGGTGAAGCAGGGCGACCGCTATTTCGTGGTCAATGACGACGGGTTCCTGATCATCGCCGAATTCACACCGGGGGGATACGTCGAGCAGGGCCGGACCAAGCTCATTGAACCGACCGGTGACGCCGGCTTCGGTCCAACTCGCAGATTCGACCGGAAAGTGAATTGGTCGCACCCCGCGTTCGCCAACGGACACATCGTGCACCGAAACGACAACGAGATCATCCGCGTGTCGCTGCGGGCAGAGGACTACTGACCGTACTGCGCAGCAGGTGCCACGGCTCAGGTGGGACACGACCACTACTCCTGTAAAAGGGCCGAACCGAAAGAGGAGCACCATGGCGCGTAATGCCAATCAGCTCTCGGGGCGAATGGAAGCGCGCCTGTAGAGGAAACGATGACGACAGGCACCGACGTCTCGAGGCGGGACTTCTTCAGGAGTGTGGGCGCGACGGCGGGCGCGGTGGGCCTGCCGGCAATCGCCGCAACCGAGGCGTTCGCGCAGGCTGCGCCGTCTCTGGCGGGGCTGCCCGAAACGCCGGCGTCGCCCTTTCCCACGTTGAATCGCCGCGCCCTTGGCTGGATGCGGTTTCTCTGGGAAAAGAGCACCACCGCCGACGACTGGACCAGCAGCGGCGTGCCGCACCCCTGGTGGGATCGCTACACGTTTCCCGTCGTGCTGAGTTACGGCCGCTTCGACCTCTCGTTCTCGGCCTACGGCATCATCATGATGGCGGACCAGACGCCGGCGTGGCGCGAGGCCTACACGCGGATGACAGACGAGATGGCGACACGTTTCCCGACCTACTGGGGCGCCATCGACTGGCTTACGCAGATTGGCGACGACCCGAAGCGAGCCAACTATCCACCACAGGTTATGGCCACCTTGCCCCCGGACCTGCGTGGAAACTACAACCGGTTCGGCTGGACAGGCAATGGCATCGAACCCTGGGGACTCCAGAAGGACCCGATCGGCGCCGACGGTTACCTGTTCTTCCGCGGCTGGTTTCACCTGCTGCTCGGCACCTACAAGTACGTCTCAGGCAGCGACAAGTGGGCCAACCCCTTCAAGGTGACCGGCTACGGCGACGAGGAGTTCGAGTGGGACCACCACCGGCTCGCGACGCGACTCGAAGAGCAGTACCGAGCGCGACCGGAGGGGCCGCACTGCGAGAACACGAAGATCTGGTTTTACTGCAACATGGCCGCCGCGCTCGGCATGTATCTGTATGACAACGTCTATGGCAAAGAGACCCACCGCGCGGCAGAGAATTTCCTCGAGTACGCCAGGGAGAACTACGTCGGCGTGTCCGCGGACGGCAAGCTCGAGTGGGTAACCAACTACTACGACCCGATCGTGGACTTCAAGCTGGACGGTGGTCCAGGGGCTGGATTGTCCACCGCCTTCCTGCTGGCACCACAGAACCGGGAGTTCGCGACCTTCCTCTACGAGGCCGCCGTGACCGCGGCGGGCTACCGTGAACCGAACGCGGAAGCGCGGGCGGACGCGGGCATGCTCCTGATGGCGCGCGAACTCGGCGACACGGCCGTGGCCGACAAGATCAAAGCGGCGGTCGATCGCGAAAGCGACCCGCGCTTCTTTGGGAAAGACAACGAGATGTTCGGGTGGTGGACAGGCGCCCCGACGGAAGGCTATCCACGTGGCCAGGCCAGCGCGACCATGATGGTGTCCGAGATCGGTCGCCCCGGCGACTGGGGCCGGTCGCTGCAGGCGCCGTTCATGGACAAGTTCACCGCGCCCACCGTCGAGGGTGTGGACTTCCCGGCGATGGGCCTATACCAGGCGTGGAACGACCCGGCCAGCGGCACGCTGCATGTCGGCAGCTACGCCGCGTCACCGGACAAGCGCGGCGCCGCCACGACGTTCAACATCACCAACCTGCCTGACTCGGGTGCGGTCAGGATCACCGTGGACGGTCAGCCGTTCACACGGTTCGAGGTGACGGGTGCGAGCAGCATCCGGGTGGACACCACCATCGAGGAACGCCAGTTCCGGATCGCCACCGGATACCGCGGACCCGGCGGCCAGCCCGCCGCTAGCCGTGACCCCTCCCCAGGCACTCGCGCAGCAGCGGCAACGGGCCCAGCCGTGCTGGCGGCCGACGGCGCCGCCACCGCGGTTCAGCAAACAACTAGCGAGGTCGCGCAAGGCGGGGGACCGGCGTGTCCGTGTTGCGTGTAACGCGGCCCGTTCGTTCCGAGCCCAGACATTACGGCCGCCGCTCCTGAGGATGAGCCACCGCAAGGGCCACCGCGGCTAAGGCTGCGTGGCGGCAGCTTCCTCAGAGCGAGCACCGGCGAGAATGCCCTCCATCGCGTAGTTACCCTCGTGGCAGGCGTACTCGAAAATTGACTCCTCCGAGCGGCTCAACGGGATCATGAGGGTCCAGGGCTGGCCCCACGTGTCCGAGTCGTCGAAGGTAACCTCGTATTCAATGGTCTCGTCTGCCACTCGCGTAAAACGCTCGACTACCCGCACATTCTGGGTCGCACCACGGTAGGCTCCCCGGGCTGAATAGTTCGTCGTCTCCACCACGAGCGAGTCCCCCTCCCAGCGGCCACGTGAGTCGCCATGTAGTTGCCTCACGCTGTCATCGAGATGCGGCGTCCCGTCGATGGGAATCACGCGTGCGTCATGAATCAGCTCCTGGTAAATGACCACGTGATCGGCTGTCTGCGCAATCTGGAAGTATGCGTTGTAGCCGGCCAGCAAGTTCGGCACGCCGTAGCTGACACAGCGATCCAGTAGACTCCGACGCTCGTGCGAATCGGCTCTCCCGCCTGTCGGGCGGGGCAGGCTCCGTCGGCGCTCCCGCGCCGCGTCGGTAATCGGTGGGATTCGACCCGTCGGTGGGTCAACGACGAGCGATGTCCGATGGTCAAGCTCGCGCTCCACGAGCCAGAACGAGTTGTAGTTACCTGTGCCCGCGTCGAATTCGCGAAAATTTGGGTCCTCGAGCACCTGCTGGATGAGTAGATCGCCAAGCAGGTTTCCCGCCTGTTCGTTCTCACGCAACTCGCCAGCCCGCGCGCGGAACAGTGCCAATTCCTCGTCAGTGAGGGCGTCCTTCCCCTCGAACGCGGCGGGCCTTTGCATCGGTGTGGCGGTGTTGTTCGCCCAGACCCCCTGCAGGTCCGGGTGCCCGTCGGCGGTCCGGGGAACCTGCGACGGCTCCTGAGCTACCGCGACGGACGCCAAAGCAACGACCACCACAGGGGCCACGGCGAATGGGCATACGACTCGTTTCATCACGCTCCTCCTCATCCGCTGGGCCACGTGCGCGGGCGCCACCGTTCAGAGACCATTGTAGCGTCTCTCGTAAGGACAGGGCGCCTCGGCACAGACGCACGGCCCAAGGTCAGGCTGCCAGCCTGCAGAAATGACATAATTCGCCGCGGAGGAACATCGAACATGCCGGAGCACACCGCCAGCGGCGACAACACAACGTGGCGGGCGATGAGCGACCGATTAGTGGCCACGTTACGGCCATTCGCCGCGCCGATTGCCATCTCGTTCCGCACTGGTGACCAGCCGGCCCCTGAAACCAGGCGGGACACCAGCTATCCGGAGCCGAACGAGCACGGGCGGACGGGCCAGGTCCCGGCCGGCTGCGTGTTCTGGGTCCAGGGATCAAAGGACACATTCGCAACGACCGCTGCCGACCACGCAAACTGCAGTGTCGGCAGTTACACGCACGGTTTTTTGACCCTTGAGGAGGCGGCGACCACAGACGACGTCGGTGCGGTGCTCGAGTCGGGTTGGGTCGACGAGGCCGCGGTGCTGGCACTCCCGGCTGTGGCGGACAAACCGACCGCGGTCGTCTATGGTCCATTGGCCGATGTGGCGGACACGCCAGACGTCGTGCTAATGCGTATCAATGGCCTAGGATTGATGACCCTCAAGGATGCAGTGCCAGAAATGCAGATCGAAGGTAAGCCCCAGTGCCACATCGTTGCCCTCGCGAAGGAGCAGAAGGCGGTGGCGGCCAGCGTCGGCTGTGCGCTGAGCCGGGCACGCACCGGCATGCGCCCTGAAGAACTCACCTGCGTGATTCCGGGTAGCCGGTTGGAAGAAGTTGCGACCGCTCTGGAATCCACGGTCGGCCTCAACCGTGCCATGGCCAACTACGCCGCTACCGACGCGCAACGATTCGCCTAGGAACCCTGCCGCCGGTGCACGCCAGATTCGCGTTAGGCTTAGGGGTTGTGCGTAAACCGTTGATCCGCGCCAGCCTCGT
>DQEK01000380.1:0-11601 GCA_003533545.1 Acidobacteriota bacterium
TGGTCGAACGACACTCGCGGGCCCGCACCGTTCAGGCTCGACTCGGTAGCACCAAAGAACGTCTCGGCGAAGTTTCCAGTGCCGCTGAGCGTGTAGGACCCCCACGAGCCGGTCACGTTACCACCGAAGGTGCGCGATCGGTTTGAGGCATCATAAATGTTCGTGTGGTAAGTCTGCTGGACGGTGATATCCGAGAAATAGTCTATCTGTCCGCGGGCCGTCAATGCGTTTGAGATCCGATGCTGCGCGGTGCCGCGGAGTTCGTAGCTGCGACGGGCGGGGAAGATGGTCTCGCCGGTGCCCGGGCCGAACTGGTCTAGGACGCTCGTCTCGCGTTCATTGAGCCAGTAGGTCCTAACGTTGCCCTGGGACCCTGGTCCGAGTATGTATTGGTAATCCGCACCGAGTCCTTGCCCAGTGGCAGTGAACCAGTCGTGGTAGACCGTGGCGTCGTGGCTGCGGTTCACGGCCCAGAAAAAGGCGTTGCTGATCGAGTTGCCTCGAATTGTAGACGCGCCGTAGGTCGGCATCAGGAAGCCGGTAGCCCGGCCGTCCTCTTGGATTGGGTAGTACATAGCTGGCAAGTAAAACAACGGGACGCCCTTCACGGTTAGCACCGCATTGCGTAGCACCGCGTATTCGTCGAGATTGATCATGAGCGTGGTGGCTTTGACCTCCCACCTAGGGGTAGGTTGCACGCATGACGTGAAGCCGCCGCGCGTGAGCCGGTACGCGCGTGGACCGGTTTTTTCTATAATTTCGCCCCAGAATCGCATTTCCGGTTCCCGGGGCCCGAACATGCTGGGTTCGATGTCTTCGACGATAATGGTCGAGCCGCTCGCTTCATAGAATGTGCCCGTCTGGGCCTCGGTATCAAATTCCACCCGGTCAGCCGCGATGCGGTTTCCGTCGGACGTGAACACAACGTTCCCGACCGCGAGCAGACGAGATTCGTCTGAAAACAGATCGACCTGGTCGGCATGGAACTCCCAGGCGGCGTCGCCCGTGCCGCCGCTCAGTTGCACCTCGTCGGTCCACCGATAGTGGTTCTCCGCGAGTCGTTCAAACAGGAAACTACGTTGCTCACTGATGTCAGCTATGGGCTGAGCATGGACCGGCCTGGCCATGACGGCCATGACGAGGCAGCCGAGCAAAATTAGACGAGCCATGGGAGCAGGAGGGGCATCGCGGCACGTCGGGGTGACGTGTCTTGCCAGACTCACGGAGGATATCACGCAGAGACTGCTGAGCCTCGGTTCTATCCGTCAGTCCATCCGTTACGCCCCCGGGCGGCTGGGCTCGGTCGCCGCCAGCAATTCACCCACTAGGAAGATCGAGCCGGTGACACAGACGGTGTCTGCGCCACGTCGGATCGTCTTGATGGCGTCGAGCGGGTCCGCTGCCGTCGCCACCGGTAGCGACCCTGCCAAACGTCTGACCCGTGTTGCCAGCTCGGCGGCTGGGATGGCTCGAGGGGTGACTGGTGCCGTACAAACGATCCGCGTGGCGTTCGGCAGCAGCGCCAAAACGATACCGTCGACGTCCTTGTCATCCATGATGCTGAGGACAATCGGCAACCCACCAGGAAAGGTGTTTCGCAAGTGGGCGCTGAGAGTGACCGCGGCGGCTGGATTGTGGGCCGCGTCGAACAGGATTGTGCCCGTGTTCCGGCTCTGGACTAGATCGAGCCGTCCCGGCCACGTGACGCTCGTCAGCCCGTCAACGATTGCCCCCGGAGCGATCCGTACACCGAACTCCGTGAGCGATTCCATCAGTCTCACTGCCCCGATGGCGTTGGTCACTTGGTGCGGGCCCGCGAGTCCGAGTTTGAGAGGCCGGTAGACGTGCTGCGGAGTCGTGATTTGGATTTCTCCAGCCGTCAATTCCCCATCCGCAGCAGTCACCACGGTGTCTTTTGTGGCTTCGACGAGGCGCGCGCGACGCTCCTGACAGATCCTGTTGAATACTGCAACCAACTCGGGCCGCTGCTCGGTGGTGACTACGACCATCCCCGGCTTGATGATGCCGGCTTTCTCGTTGGCAATTTTTCCCAGGGTGTGTCCAAGATAATCTTGGTGGTCGAGTCCGATTGACGTGATGACGCCGGCGAGCGGATTCACGACGTTGGTCGCATCAAAACGCCCACCTAGGCCCACTTCAAGCAGAGCCAGGTCCACCTTGGTGTGTCGAAACCAAGAGAGGGCTATGGCGGTGGTCGCTTCAAAAAATGTCGGAGGGTGCGGCAATCGGCCACTCGCGACTAGTCGCTCACTGTGGGCTTGGACGCTCGCCGCTTCCCGACGGAGTGCGGATTCCGAGATCACGGTGTCGTCGACGACGAAGCGTTCGGTCACAGAACGCAGGTGCGGTGAGGTGTAGCGGCCCACCCGATATCCGGCCGAGCGCAGCGCAGCGTCGACCATGGCGACGACCGACCCCTTGCCGTTGGTACCAGCGACGATGAGGCAGCGGTATGTCGATTGCGGGTCGCCCATTGCCCGAGTGAGCTCTCGGATGGCGTGGAGTCCAGGCTTGATACCGAAGCGATTGAGCGAAAAGAGGTTGCTCAGTGGGTCCATAGGGGCGGTCCAGGCGGCAAGGGTCAGGAACCGCAAGCCCTGATTGCGTCCGTGCCGTTTTGGAGCGGATCGTTCGTGACGAATCCGGCTTCATACTCTACCCAAAGTTCGTTGTAGAGCAATGCACTGAGGCGGGTGCCGGCAAGGGTTGCCCAGCGCCTTCGGGCCAGACAGGTCGATGGCATGGTGTCGGTGCCGCTAACGTGGCACGTAGTAGCGCGTGCCTTGGCCCAGGTCGCCCATCTGCTTTAAGAGATCGTTGATAGCCGATTCACCCCATTCGAGATCGACATGTGAGGTTTCCACGACCAGCAGGGGCGTCGATTCGTAGTGGAAGAAGAAATGCGTGTACGCCTCGTTTAGCTCCCGCAGATAATCCGGGTCTGGCGGTGTGTCGCCGTCCTCCCGATACTCCCGGTCGCGCGCCCGGATTCGCCGCTGGAGCGAGTCGGTTGGAATTTGGAGGTATATCACGAGGTCGGGAGGGGCGACGTCTGTCACGAGCAGATCGAAGAGGCGCTGGTAAATGAATAGTTCGTTGTCATCTAGGTTCAGGTAGGCGTAGACCTTGTCCTTGTCGAACAGGTAGTCCGAAACCGTCTGCTGAGCAAACAAATTGGATTGTCGAAGCTCGACCTGTTGGCGATGACGTCGTAGCAGTGAATAGAGCTGAGCTTGAAAGGCGGCACCGGGCCGGCCGGCCTTGAAGTCGTCAAGGAAAGGGTTGTCCGTGTTGTCGCGCACCAGCTTCGCGTCGAGACGGGCACTCAGTCGCTGAGCGAGCTCGGATTTTCCAACGCCGATCGGACCCTCGATCGCTATGTAGCGGAACTCCAAACGACTCAAGTATACCAGTGTGGGGAGGCGACCTTCCTCGCCCACCTGTGCTTCCGGCAGCGACCGTGGTTCAGGGGGCCGTGATACCATGCGTCGGGCTTCAGCCCAGATCCCAGATCGATGACTTCCGTTCGATTCAGACGGCGCCCGCCCGGGGGGGCGCCAGTGCTAATCTCGGCGTTGGTTCTTGTTTCCTGTGCGACGGTAGCTGTTCCGCCGTCGCAGCCGGAGCTCGCCCAGCCGGCCCCCGTCACGTACGAACAAAAACTCAGTTGGATTCTCCAGTTGGAGGACCAGCGGATCCTTCGCGACCCGTCAATTGTGGATTCGGAACCGCCGAAGATTGCTCCGCTCCCTTTGATCGATTCTCGGGACGCAGTGGCTGACTCGGCTGCCCTTGACGTGACGGTGACGCCGCCCGCACCTCTGGCCGTCGCCGACCTCCAGCGCTTAGCCACCGATTCGAGCGCGGCAGTCCGACGCCGGGCCGTGATCGCCATAGGCCGAGTAGGGTTGGTCGATGGCGTGGAGACATTGGTCAGGGCGCTTGATGATCCACAGATGGAAGTTCGGGAAATGGCGGCGTTTGGTCTGGGGTTAATTGGCGATGTTTCAGAAGTGGCTCCGTTGACTGCGGCACTCGAAGATGAGTCACCGGTGGTTCAGGCCAGAGCCGCCCAGGCTCTCGGGAGATTGGGAGCGACTAATGCGACGGAAGCGATCCAGGCGATGGTTGCCAGGCATGTGACGGAGGCTTACGAAGTTGACCCCGAAGACCTCTCCTACCCGCAAGCCCCTCGTGTCGAGGCGTTTCAATCTGGACTTTACGCGCTTGCATCACTCGACGCCTATGACGCGCTCGCCGCGACGGTACTTGCTGAGGACGGTACCCCGATTCTTTGGTGGTGGCCCGTGGCCCACGCGTTGGGACGCGTCGGCGACTTGAGGGCCCTCGGGCCCCTGAGCGCTCTCGCTGGCATTCAGGGTAGTGTCGGGGTGGCCATAGCAGCCAGAGGGTTGGGAGCTCTCGGTGACACCGCGGGTCTACCGGCACTGGTAAAACTGCTGGACCCGCGTCGGCGCGACCGACGGGTGATTATTAGCGCGGTACGGGCGCTCGCGGAGATCAAGGATGTTAAGGCGGCTCCTGCTCTCCAGCGGTTGTTGCGGATGCCTGATCTCGACGCGACGCTGTTGCGCGAACTTGTCGAGGCGTTGGTCGCGGTCCGCGCGCCAGATTCAGCCGAACTCATGATCGAGTTACTAACGCACCCGTCTCCTGTCTTGCGGGGAGCGGCATTGGGTGGATTGGCGCAGCTTGATTCTGAGCTCTTTTTGCGGACGCTCTCCGGGCTTCCCCCGGACCCGCAATGGCAGGTGAGGGCGGACCTGGCGGCGTCGTTCATCTATGTCGATCCGGATGTCGCGGCGTTCCGTTTGACGATGCTTCTTGAGGACGAGGACCGACGAGTTGTTCCTGCAGTACTCCGAGCGTTGGTCCAGTCCCGTGCCCCAAACTCCCCGAGGGTTTTACTAGATCACTTATTGGATACGGATGTGGTGGTCCGTAAGACGGCGGCCACTCTGCTGGGTGAGCTTGAGTTGAGGCAGGCGGTCGAGCCATTGGCGACTGCGTACCGCGCGTCGGTCGCCGACTCGTCCTATGTGGCGCGGGCCGCCGCGATCGACGCATTAGCCCAGATTGGCGGGAACGTGGCCATCGACACGATTACCGAGGCTCTTGAAGACAAGGACTGGGCGGTTCGTGTTCGAGCGGCAGAACATCTCACCGCCCTTGACGAGTCGTCGGACGCGGTTATTGCTATTCGCCCAGCGCTGTCTCGGTTCCCCCTCGAGGTCTATCGATCGCCGGAGCTGATTACGCCGTCCGTCTCACCCCATGTCTTCATCGAGACGGACCGCGGAACCATACAGCTGGAGTTGTACGTTAACGAAGCGCCGCTCACGGGTGACAATTTTGTGCGGTTGGCGCGCTCCGGTTTTTACAATGGGCTGCCGGCTCATAGGGTTGTGCCAAACTACGTCGTGCAGGCCGGTGACCCACGCAGTGACAGCGAAGGCGGTCCGGGCTACACCATTCGAGACGAGTTGAGTCCACTGCCTTACCTGCGGGGAACCGTCGGGATGGCACTGGATTGGCCGGACACGGGGGGCAGCCAGTTTTTCATTACCACTACGCCACAGCCCCAACTCGACGCACGTTACCCCGTTTTTGCTCACGTGATTGCGGGGATGGAGGTCGTCGACCAACTCGAACCTGGTGACATCATCCGAAGGGTGCGAGTCTGGGACGGAACCACCCCACCACAGTAGGCGCTCAGAACCAAGAGCAGACGTCTTGCGTTAGTGCTTTCCACCCGCGGGGTCATCCTCCGAGTAATTGGGCTTGGAGGTCAGACAGAAGGTTCGTACAAAAAAAAGGGGGGCGACGAAGCACCCCCCTCTTTTCGAAGTTGCGAAAAGCTTAGCGCTTCTTCGCGCCCTTCTTGGCGGCGGCCTTCTTCTTCACGGCCTTCTTCTTCGTTGCCTTCTTCTTGGTCGCCTTCTTCTTTGCTGCTTTCTTCTTCGCCATTTGTCCTCCTGGGTTGGTGCTCAGCGAGTTTACCTGCACCGGAACATCACAACAGGTGGGCTGAGCCCCCCACCCTCATACTAGATGTAGATTATGGATGAGAAAACAGACCTGTCAAGTGCAATCTTGCGCAAGAGTGAAAACCGTTCTGGGTCTTCTCAACTGTCCGTCGCGTGTTCGTGTTCTGTAGTGTGGGGCGCGCTGGTGAGCGTGTCCTGTTTTTCGGCGTGCCGTTCGAGCGCCAGCGTAATGAGGCGGTCGAGCATCGTTCTGTAGGACAGGCCGCTAGCCTCCCACAATTTGGCGAACATACTAATCGTCGTGAATCCAGGATGGGTATTTATCTCGTTGACGAAGAGCGTTCCGGTGTCGCGCTCTAAGAGAAAATCAACGCGCGCCATACCCTCGCCGTCGATCGCCCGAAACGCCTCAATCGCCAGTTGACGTACTTGGGTGATTTGGTCCGCCGACAAGGACGCCGGGATTTCGGTGGTCGATTTGTCGTCGAGGTACTTGGCCGCGTAGTCGTAGTACTCACCCGACGGGATGATCTCGCCGGGAACTGACGCTTCGGGCATCTGGTTGCCCAACACCGCGCATTCAATCTCGCGACAGTGTGTCACGCCTTCTTCGATGACGATTTTGCGGTCGAACTGCGAAGCCAAATCAACGGCGTCCGATAGTGTTTCTCGGTCGATTGCGCGGGAGATGCCGACACTCGACCCGAGGTTCGCCGGCTTCACGAACAACGGAAATCGTAGTTGCTTCGTAACCTCGGACAGCGTCCGGTCTGGGAATGTACGCCAGTCGCGTCGCCAGACGACCTGGTGCTTTACGACAGGGAGTCCGTGAGCCGCAAAAAGGGTCTTCATAACTGCCTTGTCCATACCGACGGCGGACGCCAGCACACCGGCACCAACATAGGGAACGTTGGCGAGTTCGAGTAGTCCCTGCAGCGTTCCGTCCTCACCATAGGGACCGTGCACGATCGGAAATATCACGTCCAGGGCTAAGCCCTTGGCGAGCGTTTGTCCAGCCGGATGGGCTTCCGGCCCCGGTGCTTGAGAGCGCTCGACTATTAGAAGGGTTTCGTTACTTGGGTGCGCGACCAGATGGACTTGTCGGGTAGACCGACCCTCGTGTGCGTTGCCGAGGCGGGCGCTCTCGATATTCTCAGCGGCCGATGCGATCGTGGGTGCACGTTCTGCTAGGTACCACTGCCCGTTCCGCTCGACTCTGAGCGCAATCGGTTCGTATCGTTCACGGTCAAGATTAGCAATGACCGAGGCCGCCGATGCCAGCGACACCTCGTGCTCGCTAGAGCGACCACCGTAAACCACGCCAACGCGCAGGCGTTTCACAGGGTTCTGGTCACCATGGTTTCGTCGCTGCGGGTCCGCGACTGTGGATAGCTCCGGGACGTTCCGCGTCCAAACACTGTGTAGTATACGGTAGTGCTCGGACGGTGCTCGTTTCGTGTGACCCATCGCGCCGGTGGTGCCCGTGTGGGCGAGTTTCAGACACCGCACGGCCGGGTGCGAACACCGGCGTTTGCCCCGGTGGGCACCCGGGGCACCCTCAAAGGGGTTACCCATCGCGATGTGCTCGACTTGGGTGCCGAGATAATACTCACTAACACCTACCATCTTCATCTGCGACCTGGCGCACCGCTGATCGCACGGGCCGGAGGCTTGCATCGTTTTATCGGCTGGGATCGACCCGTGGTGACTGACAGCGGTGGCTACCAAGTATTCAGCCTTGGAGACCGGCGAGAGATCAATGAAGAAGGCGTGATCTTCCGCTCACATCTCGACGGGAGTTTGCAGCAGTTGACGCCAGAAAATGTCGTCGACATTCAAGCCCAGCTTGGCTCTGATGTCGCCATGGTGTTTGACGAATGTCCGAGTTACGGCGTGTCCGAGGTCGAGGCCAGAGATTCGATGGAACGCACGCTGCGTTGGGCGCGTCGTGGTCGTGACCGGTTTCTGGACACGACCGAACACCCCGACGCGTTTAAGGGTGAACTCGCCAACTCGGGTCAGGTGCAATTCGGCATAGTGCAGGGAGGAGTGTTCAAGGCGTTGCGCGATGAGAGTGCCCGGGCTACGGTGGGTCTCGGGTTTGAAGGGTTTGCCATAGGGGGCCTGAGTGTCGGTGAGCCGGTAGCTGTGATGTACGACATAGTCGAGCACACGGCCCAATCACTTCCAGACGATCGAGTGCGGTATCTCATGGGGACCGGCACGCCTCAAGATTTGGTTGAGTGCGTGGCGCGCGGGATCGACTTGTTCGACTGCGTGCTACCGACACGGAACGCGAGGAACGGGCAACTGTTGACCCGCGAGGGGCCACTATCGATCAAGCAGGCGCGTTTCGCAGAGGACCTGAGGCCACCGGACCAGGATTGTGAGTGCTACACCTGCCGCCGATTTTCGCGTGCGTATCTCCGATACCTCTTCGTGGCGGGAGAGATGACAGCGAGAACCCTTAACACGCTGCATAACATACACTTCTATCTTGACACTATGCGTCGAATGAGGAACGCTATCGAACTGGGCTCGTTTGAGACGTTCAGGCAACGATTCCACGAGACGTTCTCCCGCCGACCCCGTTCCTAGTGCCCCGTGTTTAAGTGCGGTGCGCCGGTGTTGTGTGACGCGCCTGGAAGCCCCTCGGGGTCGATAATTGCGGCTGGCAGCGAGTTGGTTCGCGGTCGGTCATGAGCGTGAGGTTGTCGATGGTTGCTAGTGCGCCGCTTGTGTTCGCGATGGCTCCTCCGGCCCAGGGTGGAGCGGGTCCGGTCTGGGTTCAGTTTCTGCCGTTTGCGGCGATTCTAGCCATCTTCTACTTCATCATCCTGATGCCGATGCGCAAGCGGCAGAAAAAGGTTCAGGAGTTCCGGGATGCGTTGAAGGTGGGAGATAAGGTGATCACGACCAGTGGAATGTACGGCAGCATCACGAGGCTGAATGATCGGTCGGTGCAGCTGCAGGTCGCCGACAAGGTGCGGATCGAGGTGTCGCGTGCGGCGGTTGGTGGATATCAGGGACAGGAGCCGGTGGTCCAGGACACTGGCTCGATGTAGCGATGCGCTTTCTATGATCGGGCGGATGAAGTGATGGCGAAAAATCTACGGTGGAAGGTGCTGACGATCATAGCGGTAGTGGTGGCCGCAGTGCTGGCAGTGTACCCGCCAGAAGATCGAATCAAGCTGGGCCTCGACTTACGCGGTGGGGTGCATCTAGTGCTACGCGTGCAAACCGATGACGCGCTTGTGGTCGAGTCGGAGGCGACTGCCGAGCAGCTGAATGAGCAGGCTAGCCTCAGCGGTATTGGCTTGGCCTCGGTCGGGACTGTGTCTCCGACGGAGATTCGCGTCCAAGGGGTGCCAGCGGAGCGAGATCAGGAGTTCCGAGCGATCGCGGATGAGCTGCTCCAGGTGTCCTACAGTCGGGAGTCGGAGGCCGGGGGCGGCTACACCTTTCGGATGGAGCCCGGCATAGAACGGCAGCTGCGAGAAGAGTCCGTGAGACAGGCCCTACAGACCATCGAGCGTCGGGTCAACGAACTGGGAGTGGCCGAGCCGATCGTGGCGCCGCACGGCGTGGCGGGTGACCAGATTCTCGTGCAATTGCCTGGCGTGGAAGACGTTGCCGGAGCGAAGGAAATTATCCGGTCAACCGGCTTGCTCGAGCTGAAGTTGGTGGAAGAAGGCCCGGCTCCGTCACGCGAGTTCCTGCTGCAAACTCGGAACGGCGTTGTCCCGGCAGACATGGAAGTGTTGTCCGGAGCCGATGAGGCACTGGGGGCTGCGCCAGGGTCGACGGTGTACTACTTGGTGCGGCGGGTAGCGCCGGTAACAGGCCGTGATCTGCGGAACGCGAGGCCGACGCTGGACGAGTTCAATCAGCCGGCTATTAGCTTTTCGTTCAATCGAGAAGGTGCACGGAAGTTCGGGAGTTTTACCGCCGCAAGTATTGGGCGCAATCTGGCAATCATCATGGACAGCCGGGTCTACTCCGCACCCGTGATCCAGTCGCGAATTGCTGATGAGGGTCGAATCACGGGAACCTTCACTCAAGCGGAGGCCTCGGACTTGGCGCTCATCCTTCGTTCGGGAGCCCTGCCTGCCTCGCTCACGTACCTCGAGGAGAGGACCGTGGGGCCGACGCTCGGCGCCGACTCGGTGCGCGCGGGGCTGACTGCGTCGGTGGCAGGGTTGACTGTGGTGGCATTTTTCATGTTGGCCTACTACCGATTGTCGGGGATTAACGCGGTCGTGGCGGTGGCGCTGAACCTGCTCATCCTCCTAGGCTGTATGGCCTATGTCGGGGCGGTTTTGACGCTTCCTGGCATCGCCGGGTTCATCCTGACGATTGGAATGGGGGTCGATTCCAACGTGCTGATCTTCGAACGGATCAAAGAGGAGATGAAATCCACCCGAGGGGTCCGCGCGGCGGTTGCTTCAGGGTTCGACAGGGTTTTTCTGACTATCCTGGACACGCATATTGCGTCGTTGATTGCGGCTGGATTTTTGTTCCAATTTGGGTCTGGGCCGATCAAGGGGTTTGCGACGACGCTGTTCTTCGGCCTCGTGTCAAACGTCTTCACCGCCGTGTTCGTGTCCCGTACGCTATTTGAGGCGGTCTTGACGCGTCGCCGCGAAGCTTCTCTGAGCATCTAACCCAAACGTCGTATGGCCATTTTCAAGAACCCGAACTTCGATTTCCTCAGGTGGCGTTGGCCAGCGGTGGGGTTGTCGATGCTGATCATTGTGTCCGGTGCGGTTGCAGTCGCTATGCAAGGGGGCTTAGCCCTTGGTATTGACTTTTCTGGCGGCACGATCGTCATCCTGCAGTTCGACGCCCCGACCACCGAAGATGCGGTGCGTGGCGCTATCGGCGGCGTCGTGGACGAAGCTGTCGTGCAGCAGTACGGGGATGCTAGCGGCAACGAGATCATGGTCCGTCTGCCGCAGAGTGGTCCGGAAGAAGGAACCAGCCTCGAAGCGGACGCGACCGCCGTCGTGTCGGCGTTGCAGCAGAGCGCTGTTGGCAGTTTCACGGTGGTAGGCCAGGAGCTCGTTGGTCCGATCATTGGGCAGGAACTCCAGCGTCGCGGTGTTAGTGCGTTCGCTTTCGCAATGCTTGGTATCCTCGTTTACGTAGGATTTCGATTCCGGTTCAGCTTTGGGTTCGGCGCGATCATTGCCGTGGCTCACGACATCCTCGTGACGCTCGCGATGTTGACGTTCTTCGGGTATGACCTGTCGCTCAACGTCGTTGCGGCGATGCTCACGATTACGGGCTACTCCGTGAACGATTCCATCGTCGTCTTCGACCGGGTGCGGGAAAATCTTCGGCAAATGCGACGTGATGCTTTTGACGTGCTGGTCAACACCAGTATCAATCAGACGTTGAGCCGCACGATCATTACATCTGGAACCACCGCGTTCGCCGTGCTCGCGTTATATGTGGCGGGCGGTGAAGTGCTGCGTGGTTTCGCTTTCACCATGCTCGTCGGGGTGATCAGCGGCACCTACTCGACTATATTCATCGCCGCCGCGGCTGCGATAGTGATCAGTGAACGCCG
>DQEK01000380.1:11991-15911 GCA_003533545.1 Acidobacteriota bacterium
CGAAGAAGACTCGGGCGAGGGCTCGTGCGTAAGGCAGGTTGACGACTGGTCACCGCACTTGGCATGAATGCTAACCACGTGGACCTGTGACGCTTCTTCAGGCGACGTGGCTCGGGATCGTGCAGGGGGTCACCGAGTTTCTCCCGGTTTCCAGCTCCGCGCATTTGATCCTGTTCCGTGCGTTGTTTGGCTGGGACGCCGGGGAGGCCGAGATCGCCTTTGACGTTGCCTGTCACCTTGGCACCCTGCTCGCCGTGCTCATCTACTTTCGCCGTGATGTGGTCCAGCTCGTCGCGGCCATTCCCGGTGCGCTGGCTGGACAGACGGACGACGCCTCCAGGCGTGGGCGCATGATCGCCGTTGCGACGGTTCCTGTCGTGCTGGTAGGGGGGCTCTTCATTGACCTGGTTGAGAGGCTGCGCGTTCCTGCGATGGTCCCCGGGGCGCTCGCTGTCGGTGCGGTCGGCATGCTTGTAGTAGAGCGGATCGGGAAACGCGGTCGCGATGCAGCCGAGCTCTCCATGGTGGAGGCGGTAGGCTTGGGTCTCGCTCAGGCGGTCGCGCTGGTTCCTGGGGTGTCTCGTTCCGGCGCGGTCATCACCATTGGCATGCTGATGGGGATTCGGCGCGAGGAAGCGGCGCGGTTTGCCTTCCTGCTTGGGGTCCCGGCCATTCTGGGGGCTGGTGGGAGAGCTGTTTGGACCTTGGGTGGGGATGGTCTCGTACAGCATAGCGGAGTGTTGATGGTCGGCTTCATTGCCTCCGGTGTCGTGGGATATCTGGCGGTCGCTGGTCTGATTCGGTATTTGGCCCGGCACACGCTCGACCTGTTCGCGTACTACCGTCTCGGCGTCGCTCTGGTGCTTTGCCTCTGGTTGATGGGCTGAGCCGGCAATATGGATCCCGCTGGGTGTTCGGTGTTTGCGGTCTGTTGAGGGATGGTCAATGCAGTGGATTCGACGCAGTTTCATTGCTGGATTCTTCGTGATGGTGCCGCTCATCATCAGCGTGGCCGCATTGGTTTGGGCGTTTCAGCTCGTGGATGGCGTAATGGTCCCGCTTTACATCAGGCTGCTTGGTCGAGAAATACCGGGGTTGGGGTTGGCGACGACGTTGCTGGTCGTGTTCGTGGTGGGCACTCTTGCGACCAACGTTTTCGGCAAGCGCATTTTGCAGCGCGGTGAGTCCTACCTGTTGAAATTGCCGGTGTTCAGAGCGGTGTACGCGCCCGTGAGACAGCTCGTGGCCGCCTTCTCGTCTGACAACGAAATGGGGTTCAAGCGGGTGGTGCTAGTCGACGACCCGAAGACGGGATACGTTCTGGGGTTTCTGACCAAGGAGTTCATGCTTGACCGAGGTGAGGGTGACGAACTACTGCTCGCGGTGTATGTGCCAACCAACCATCTCTACCTTGGCGACGTACGGATTTTTCCGAAAAATCGCGCTGTGTATCCAGACCTCACGGTGCAAGAAGGGGTGCGGATTTTCTTGACCGGGGGAATGGCTGTGAGCGAGGCGCTCAACGCCGCGCGGACTGAGAGAAAGGACCCACCTGTGGCGGTCAGTGGAAGAGAGGATGAAGAGAAGACGAGTCGCTTGACAGTGGCGGACCACGAGAGTTAGTCTGCCGGGTTTGCTGGGGGGCCTAGGGTGGTTTCAGTTGGTCATCGGTCCCGTTAATTACCGCCGAGCTTTTCCCATGTTGTGCAGCATGGAGGCTTGCCATCGCCGCGTGGCGGCGAAAGCAGGGGGGCGTGCTCTGGGGATGCTCAACGAGTTGAGATTGGGCTCAGACTAAGGGTCGGAATGGACAATTCACTTTACGTGGTGTTTGGGGTGGGCGCACCGATTGCGGCTGCGATCTTTGCGTTCGTGCTCGTTCGTAGCATTAACCGCCGCGACGCCGGCTCCGAGCGCATGCAGCAGATCGCGGCGCTCATCAGGAGCGGGGCCATGGCGTTTCTGAAGACGGAATACAGTGTTCTCTCGATTTTCGTGGCCATTGTGTTCGTCATTCTGGTCGCGTTCTTACCGGGCGACCCGCTCCTCGTGGGAATCAGCTTTCTGGTAGGTGCGGTCTTGTCGGCGACGGCGGGGTGGATCGGCATGCGTACGGCCACGGGTGCTGCGGTGCGTACCACAGCGGCGGCTCAGACCAGCTTGGCCAGTGCCCTCCAGGTGGCGTTCTCTAGCGGCGCGGTGATGGGGATGACAGTGGTCGCGCTCGGCACGCTCGGCATTGCCGTGCTGTATTTTCTGTATGGCGGGTTGAACGGTGACGGACAATCCGCCGCGGCTGCACTCTTTGGTCTCTCCTTTGGAGCATCATCCATCGCGCTCTTCGCCCGTGTGGGCGGCGGCATTTTTACGAAGGCGGCTGACGTAGCCGGTGACTTGTCCGGGAAGGTCGAAGCGGGCATTCCTGAGGACGACCCACGAAATCCCGCGACCATCGCGGACAGTGTCGGTGACAACGTCGGGGACGTTGCCGGCATGGGAGCCGACCTATTCGAGTCCTACGTGGGTAGCATCATCGCGTCCATTGTGTTGGCGTGGGCACTGACCGAGGGCACGGCAGCTACGCTGTGGGGAGTGGACAGTGCCTCGTTTGCTGCCGTCCAAGCCGACTTGGCCGTTTTTCCGATTTTGCTTGCCGGCTGCGGCATCATCGCTTCCATGCTGGGTACGTTTACGGTGCGGACTGACGACGAGAGCAAGGTACAAAGCGCCCTGTTGCGAGGCCTGATCGTGGCCTCCGCCATCGTGCTCGTCGCGGCGGCCGGACTCATTCAGATTTCAGCTGTGCCCTGGGAGGTTCTGTATTGCGTCATGTTTGGTGTCGTGTCTGGCGTGGCGATCGGCAAGATCACCGAGTACTACACCGGCAAGGACAAGCCGCCAGCCGCCCATATCGCTGAGCAGTCGAAAACGGGGCCAGCGACCAACATCATTGCGGGCCTAGGGGTCGGGATGTTGTCGTGCGGGTATCCGATCCTTGTCATTTGTGCAGCGATCTTTTTTAGCCACCGGATGGGTGAGTTGTACGGCATTGCCATCGCTGCGGTGGGTATGCTCTCGACGCTCGGGATCAGCTTAGGGGTCGACGCCTACGGTCCAGTCGCTGACAACGCCGGTGGCATCGCCGAGATGAGCAAGTGTGAACCGTTCGTGCGGGATCGAACCGACGCGCTTGACGCGGTGGGCAATACGACCGCCGCCATGGGCAAGGGGTTCGCGATCGGTTCGGCGGCGTTGACGGCGCTGGCGCTGTTTTCGACGTTCCAGGCGACGGCGGGCCAGGCGGTAGCGGCCGCTGGTGGTGCCGGGGCTTTCAGCGAGAGGCAGCTTTCACTCGACCTAACGAATCCGAACGTGTTGATCGGCATGTTCGTCGGCGGCATGCTACCGTTCATCTTTTCGGCGATGACGATGAATGCGGTCGGTCGTTCTGCGAATGAGATGATCGAGGAGGTCCGGCGGCAGTTCAAAAACATACCCGGCTTGCTAGAGGGTACGGCTGAGCCAGATTCCGCCCGGTGCGTCGAAATTTCGACCCGGTCGGCTATCAAGGAGATGATTCTTCCAGGATTATTGGCCGTGACGGCCCCGGTAGCGACCGGACTGTTGCTGGGGGTATCTGGGTTGGGTGGTTTGCTCGCCGGCGCGCTGGTCACGGGGGTGTTGATGGCCCTAATGATGGCGAATGCTGGCGGGGTCTGGGACAATGCCAAGAAACTGATCGAGGAGGGGCACCACGGCGGCAAGGGCTCTGAGCCGCACAAGGCTGCGGTAATCGGTGACACGGTTGGGGACCCCTTTAAGGACACCTCGGGCCCGAGTCTCAACATTCTCATCAAGCTGATGACGATCGTCGCGGTTATTTTTGTTCCGTTGGTTGTGGCCTGGATGCAGTAGCGGAC
>DQEK01000339.1 GCA_003533545.1 Acidobacteriota bacterium
ATGCAGCGCCAGGCCGTGCCGTTGTTGCGCGCGCGCGCCCCGTTTGTTGGGACTGGCATGGAGCACATCACTGCCAGAGATTCGGGCGCGGTTGTGGTGGCGCGTCGTAGCGGTACCGTTGACTATGTAGATTCGCAACGGACCGTTGTACGTGTCGCAGGTGATTCGGGTGAAATGTCTCGAGAGATGGGGGCAGACATATACAGTCTCACCAAGTTCCGGCGATCGAATCAGAACACGTGTATCAGCCAGAAGCCGATTGTGCGGGTTGGGCAGAAGGTGACTAGGGGCCAAGTGTTGGCGGACGGCCCCTGTACCGAATTGGGAGAGCTGGCCCTCGGTCGGAATGTGCTTGTGGCTTTCATGCCATGGCGCGGTTACAACTTTGAGGATGCCATTCTGGTTTCTGAGCGAATGGTCAAGGAGGACTACTACACCTCGATTCACATCGAGGAGTTCGAGACCGAGTCGCGCGATACGAAGCTAGGGCCCGAGGAGATCACCCGGGATATTCCTAACGTCTCAGAAGGTTTCTTGAGCGATCTCGATGAGAGTGGGATTGTGCGTATCGGCGCCTCCGTCAGCCCGGGCGATATTTTGGTCGGCAAGGTCACGCCGAAGGGTGAGACTCAGTTGACGCCGGAAGAGAAGCTGCTCAGGGCGATTTTTGGCGAGAAGGCCGGCGACGTCCGTGACGCGTCGTTGCTGTGCCCGCCGGGTATCGAAGGCATTGTCGTCAGTGTGAAGATCTTTTCGAGAAAGGGCATTGAGAAGGATGAGCGGGCGAAGGCGATCGAGGCCGAGGAACTCGCGATGATGGAGAAGAATCTCCAGGACGAGATTCGTATCCTGCACGAAGAGGTCAAGAAGCGCGTCGCAGGCATGCTCGAGGGGCAAACCCTCGGGAGCGATCTATTTGATGATTCCGGTCGCGCGACCCTGTTGGTCAAGCGAGCCGAGCTAACCGAGGAGGTCGTGCGCGACTTGCCATATCAGGCGGTCACCCGGATCCGGTTGTCTCGGAAGAACCGGAAGCTCGAGAGCGCTTTGCGCTCGCTTGAGGACAGGACTGAACGCCAAACCGAAGTGATCCGACAGATGTTCGAGGAGAAAAAGGAGAAGATTCGTCGTGGGGACGAACTGCCTCCTGGCGTGATCAAACTCGTCAAGGTTTATGTCGCCATGAAGCGGAAACTGTCCGTGGGTGACAAGATGGCCGGTCGGCACGGTAATAAGGGCGTGATTGCGCGTGTGCTGCCGGAAGAGGACATGCCGCACTTGCCGGATGGTACACCTGTGGAGATTGTCCTTAACCCGCTAGGTGTGCCGTCTCGTATGAACGTGGGCCAGATCCTGGAGACTCATCTCGGCTGGGCCGCCAATGCACTGGGGCTACATTTCGCGACACCAGTGTTCGATGGCGCGACCGAACCGGAAATAAAGAGTTGGTTGGAGAAGGCTGGGTTGCCTCCGGGTGGAAAGAGTCGACTCATCGATGGGATGACGGGTGAAGAATTTGAGCAGGATGTGACAGTTGGCTATATCTACATGCTGAAGCTGTCGCACTTGGTCGACGACAAGATTCATGCACGGTCGATTGGACCGTACTCGCTGATTACCCAGCAGCCGCTGGGTGGTAAAGCTCAATTTGGCGGACAGCGATTTGGTGAGATGGAGGTCTGGGCGCTGGAGGCCTATGGCGCGGCGCATATCCTCCAGGAGCTGTTGACCGCTAAGTCCGACGATGTGACGGGTCGGGCCAAAATTTACGAGGCGATCGTCAAGGGGGACGCGTCGTTCACGCCGGGACTTCCCGAGTCGTTCAACGTGCTCATCCGAGAGCTGCAAGCGCTTTGCCTAGATGTGCAGCTGTTGAAAACGCGGACCGCTCCGGCCGAACCGGTCGAGATGGAAGAGGTCGACGACGCGCAGTTGGAGACCGAAAAGAGCAGCGACGCCGAAGCCTAAGCAAGTTGTGTTGTTTTGGTAGGAGTAAAGGTAACTCATGAGACCTAGTTTCCCTGAACGGAGCTCGCTAACGGCCGATTTCGACGCCATCCGGATCAGTTTGGCTTCCCCGGAGCGCATACGGTCGTGGTCACACGGGGAGGTCACGAAACCGGAGACTATCAATTACCGTACGTTCAAGCCTGAACGAGACGGACTCTTCTGCGCAAAAATCTTTGGCCCCGTGACGGATTGGGAGTGCCTGTGCGGCAAGTACAAACGCATGAAGCACCGGGGTGTGATCTGTGACAAGTGCGGTGTCGAAGTCACCCAAGCCAAAGTTCGCCGTGAACGACTCGGCCACATTACTCTGGCCACGCCGGTTAGTCACGTGTGGTTCTTTAAGGGACTTCCTAGCCGGATAGGACACTTGCTCGACATCTCGTTGCGTGATCTGGAACGAATCCTCTACTTCGAGGCCTACGTGGTCATCGATGCCGGTGAGAGCGAGTTCAAGGAAAACCAACTGTTGACGGAGGAACAGTACCGCAAGGCGGTTGAAGACTACGGTCCGCGGTTCCGTGCGCAGATGGGCGCCGAGGCGATCAAAGAGCTGCTCAAACGTGCCGACATTGAGGAGCTTGCCGAGGAAATGCGTGACCGGATGCGTACGGAAACGTCGGTACAGAAGAAGCTCAAGTACGCCAAGCGGCTGAAGGTAGTGGGGTCCTTTCGGAAGTCGACCAATCGTCCGGAGTGGATGATTCTGGACGTCATTCCTGTGATTCCCCCAGAACTACGACCGCTGGTGCCGCTGGATGGTGGTCGATTTGCCACCTCCGACCTCAACGATCTGTATCGCCGGGTCATCAACCGCAACAATCGTCTAAGGAAGCTGATTGAGCTCAAGGCGCCGGATGTCATCATCCGGAACGAAAAGAGAATGCTGCAGGAGGCGGTCGACGCTCTTTTCGACAACGGGCGACGAGGGCGTGTGCTGCGTGGGGCCAACAACCGACCGCTCAAGTCACTATCCGACACCCTGAAAGGGAAGCAGGGTCGGTTCCGCCAGAACCTGTTGGGAAAGCGTGTCGACTATTCGGGACGCTCGGTCATCGTCGTGGGCCCCGAGTTGCGTCTGCACCAATGCGGCTTGCCTAAGAAGATGGCTCTCGAATTATTCAAGCCGTTTATCTACAACAAGCTCGAAAAACGAAACCTTGTCGCGACCATCAAGCAGGCCAAGGAGATGGTTGAACAGCAGTTGCCGGAAGTATGGGACGTGCTCGAAGAGGTGATTCGTGAACACCCAGTGCTCCTGAATCGCGCGCCCACGTTACATCGTCTCGGTATTCAGGCATTTGAGCCCGTGCTCGTCGAGGGTAAGGCGATTCGCATTCATCCGCTCGTCTGCACCGCCTTCAATGCGGACTTCGATGGTGACCAGATGGCGGTTCACATTCCGTTGGCACCGGAGGCGCAGATCGAAGCGTCGGTGTTAATGAAGTCGTCGAAGAACATCCTTTCCCCTGCGAACGGTGCGCCCATTACGACGCCGTCACAAGACATCGTGCTTGGTTGTTACTATTTGACCAAGGCCAAGAACAAGGCCAAAGGTGAAGGACGGGTTTTTGGCGACGTTGACGATGTGATGTTGGCGCTGGCCGCCGGGGTGGTGGAGACACTGAGCCCGATCCGCTTGCGCGTGAGCGGTGGGTTGATGGATTTGACCGCGTCGCGAGACGACCAGGACGTGATGCGCACCGAAGTGCAAGAGGTAGACAAAAAGATCATTAATACCACCGTGGGTCGGGCTATTTTCAACGGGTCTCTGCCTGACGAACTGCCGTATATCAACGGCTTACTCAAGAAAAAGGGACTTGGGCAACTTGTCCAGTACTGCTATCTCAGACACGGGGTTCCTAAGACGGTCGAGATGTTGGACGGTCTGAAAAATCTTGGTTTTGGTTATGCGACTCGGTCAGGGCTCTCGATTGGTGTTGATGATCTAATTGTGCCGGCTCAGAAAGCTTCTCTGGTCAAGGCGGCGAACGATGAGGTTATCAGCGTCGAGCAGCAGTATCTGGAAGGGGCCATCACGAACGGCGAGCGCTACAACAAAGTCATTGCCATTTGGTCGGACGTGACCGAGAAGGTCGCAGACGCGATGTTTAGCGAGATGGAGGAGCGTGACGCTAGCGGCGAAGACTTCAACGCCGTCTATATCATGGCTGACTCTGGCGCGCGTGGAAGCAAGCAGCAAATCCGTCAGTTGGCCGGTATGCGCGGATTGATGGCGAAGCCGTCGGGCGAGATTATTGAGACCCCGATCACCTCGAATTTTCGCGAAGGGCTCACTGTGCTGCAGTATTTCATCTCCACGCACGGAGCCAGGAAAGGGCTTGCCGATACCGCGCTGAAAACCGCAGACTCCGGCTATCTGACACGCCGACTGGTCGATGTGGCCCAGGATGTCATCATTTCGGAGATCGACTGCGGCACACTCGACGGGATCGAGTCGAGGGCTATCGTTGAGAGTGGCGAGATCATCGAGCCGCTACGAGACCGGATCGTGGGCCGGGTGACGCTTGAGGACATCAACGATCCCTTTAGCGGCGATCCGATCGCCAAAGCAAGTGAAGTAATTACTGAGGAACTTGCCTCGCAGATAGAGGACTCCGGAGTCGAGAAGGTGAAGATTAGGTCGGTGCTCACGTGCGCTGCTCGGCGCGGGGTTTGCGCTAAGTGCTACGGGCGTGATCTCGGTACAGGAGAGCTGGCTGAGCTAGGTCTCGCGGTGGGCGTGGTGGCTGCGCAGTCGATTGGCGAACCTGGTACCCAATTGACAATGCGCACCTTTCACATCGGCGGCACTGCTTCCCGGGTGTCGGCTCAGTCGACTCTAGAAGCAAAGTATGCCGGGACAGCCCGATTCAACGGTATCCAATGGGTCAAAGCGAAGGACGGCACGCTGGTTGTCATGAACCGGACCGGCTCACTGGTCGTCCAGGACGCTAAGGGCCGTGATCGCGAGCGATACCCGGTCGTCTACGGCGCCCACCTGCGTGTCTCAGACGGTCAGCCGGTAGAACAGGGGCAGGCGCTGGTCGAGTGGGACCCGTACACGTTCTCGATTGTTACCGAGAAGGCCGGCGTAGTGAAATTCAGAGACATCACCGAAGGGATCACGGTTCACGAAGAAGTGGACGAGGTGACCGGGCTGTCTCGGCTGATCATTGTGGATTCGCCCGATGAGAAGAAGCAGCCGATGGTCGAGATTCGCAACACGAAGGGCAAGCTGGACCGAAAGTACAACATGCCGTCGCACGCACACCTCATGGTGAGTGACGGTCAGAATGTCACCGCGGGCGAGATTCTTGCCAAGATTCCCCGTGAAACAACGAAGACTAAGGACATCACCGGGGGGCTGCCCAGAGTGCAGGAGCTTTTTGAGGCTCGGAAGCCTCGAGAGACTGCCGTCATCAGTGAAATCGACGGTACAGTCAAAATCGGTAGCATCGTCAAGGGGATGAGGAAGGTCATCATTGTGCCGGACGAGGACGGTGCCGAACCGCGAGAGTACTCACTGCCCCGTGGTGTGCACGTTAACGTCCAGGATGGCGACCGGGTTCAGGCGGGCGAGCAACTAATGGATGGCCCTAGTAATCCGCACGACATTTTGAGTGTTCTCGGCGAAAAGGCGCTGCAGAGCTACTTGGTCAATGAAATTCAGGAGGTCTATCGTTTGCAGGGGGTCACAATTAACGATAAGCACATCGAAGTCGTGGCTCGGCAGATGATGCGGTGGGTGAAGATTGAGGATGTTGGCACTACCGACTTCCTGATCGACGAACAAGTAGACCGGTTCCGGTTTTTGCGTGAAAATGAACGGGTCATTGCCGAAAGTGGGCGCCCCGCCACAGGGCGACCAATGCTATTGGGCATCACAAAGGCCTCGCTGTCCACTGATTCGTTCATTTCGGCCGCCTCTTTCCAGGAGACCACCCGAGTGCTGACGGAAGCGTCGATCTCGGGCAAGGTGGACCATCTGCGTGGATTGAAGGAGAACGTGACGATGGGGCGTTTGATTCCGGCTGGCACCGGCTTTCACTACTACCGTCATGTGCAGATTCCGCCCGACGAGCCACCACCACCTCCGCCGCCGACAGCAGAAGAACTGGAGCTGGAACGGGAGATGGAATACCTGGTCGAGCCAGAGGTGGCAGTGGGTCGCGAGGAGACTTCTGAATAACCGTTAGTGACGGGTGATGGAAGGGCCGTATAGGGCGGCAGGGTGTTGCGTGGAATAAATAGAACGTGGTAACCTCGAAAGGTTGTGTCGGAGTTGGGATACCCTATCTAGCTCCGGTCCGCCCGAAAGGGGCCGTGTTACCCGCAGGAATGGCTTCAGTTCACGTTGAGCGAGGCCGTGTCAGATCGGTCGCTGCGGGCGCCGCCGCGAGGATGCGCGATTAGCCCCTTTCCTGCTTGGAAGCTGTCGGGCCGCCGTTGTGCGCGGCAGGCGGTTTCTTCACGGCGCGTACACTTTTTAATAGGGTTAATCCGTCCCAGGTACCAAGCCAGTGGCTTTTAGGCCTGGGGCAATCTTTTTGTTGGCGCCCTGGTTCGCCGGCCGGGGTGCCGTGGCGTCATCGACGCAGGGAGTGTCCGTGCCGACGATTAGTCAGCTCGTTCGAAAAGGCCGTTACCGGGCTGAGACCAAGACCAAGAGTCCGGCGCTGCAGGCCTGCCCACAGCGACGCGGAGTCTGTGTGCGGGTTTTCACGCAGACACCAAAGAAGCCGAACTCAGCCTTGCGTAAGGTGGCGCGAGTTCGCTTGACTAACCAGATTGAGGTTACAAGCTACATTCCGGGCGAAGGGCATAACCTCCAGGAGCACTCACTCGTTCTTTTGCGTGGTGGTCGCGTGAAGGATCTACCCGGTGTTCGTTATCACGTCGTACGCGGGACTCTGGATACTACGGGAGTGCAAGGACGAAAACAGAGTCGCTCGAAGTACGGGGCGAAGCGGCCGAAGGCGTAGGGGTCGAGAGAGAGAAACCATGCCACGGAGACGTGAAATTCCCAAGCGTGAGGTGCCGCCGGACCCAATCTACGACAGCACCCTGGTGACGAAATTCGTTCGCTGCGTCATGAAGAGCGGGAAACGAAGCACCGCGGAGGGGCTTCTCTATGGCAGCCTGGAAATCATTAAGGAGCGGACCGGGGACGATCCACTCAAGGTGTTCAAGAAGGCGGTTGATAACGTGAAGCCGAGTCTCGAGGTGAAATCTCGACGCGTGGGCGGCTCGAACTACCAGGTGCCTATCGAGGTGAATCCGAACCGC
>DQEK01000333.1:0-4213 GCA_003533545.1 Acidobacteriota bacterium
GGTGGCGTCCCAACACGTGCACCGCCGATAGCGGCACCAGTGGCTCAAAGCCGACCCCTGTGCGTCTAATGATGGCGTCCTGGGAAACTACCACCCCATCGTCAAGGGGGGCGTTAACCGCGTAATCGAGACGGGTCGCGCGGCTTTCCCTAGCCAACCTGAGCACCTCCGGATCATCGGCGTTGACGACAAGAGTGTCGGTCGCTTCCTGGTTAGCAAAGATCCTCGCCTTGGCGGCTGCATAGGAGCCAGCATCCCCGTGACGATCCAGATGGTCGGTGTGTAAATTCAGGAAAACTGAGATCCACGGTCTGAATGTCGTCGTCAACTCGAGCTGAAAGCTAGACACCTCGACAACGTGTATCGCCTCCGGGGTGGACTGCTCGATTTGCGTGCTCAGAGCAGTGCCCACATTGCCGCCCACGAATGCTACGCACCCCGCCGTTTCAAGCATACGACCGAGCAACACGGTCGTCGTCGACTTCCCCTTCGTGCCGGTGATGGCCACAATGCGACCACGAACCCATCGGGACGCTAGCTCAATCTCACTGATGATTGGCACACCACGTTCCCGTGCGGCGTTGAGTGTCGGTTGGACCGGCGGCACGCCAGGACTCAGGACAATGAGATCTGCTCCGGCCAAGGTGTCGGTCCGATGTCCTCCCAGTTCCAGTTCAACTCCAACTTCGGTGAGTTTCCGAACATCGAGGCTAACCTTGTTCCGCTGTTCGGTAAGCGTGACTCGAGCTCCACGCGCAACCAGAAGCTGGGCGGCTCCAACACCACTCCTGGCCGCGCCAACAACGACCACGTTCGCACCCCGCACTGAAAAATCGGTCATCGCAGCTTAAGGCTCGCGAGGCTAAAACACGCGAAGATCACCGCGGCAATAAGGAATCGGCTGATCACCTTCGGTTCGCTCCAGCCGATCAGTTCGCAGTGGTGGTGAATCGGCGCCATGCGGAACACCCGTCGTCCAGTAAGCTTGAACGCGCCCACCTGGACGACCACTGAAAGGAGTTCAATAGCAAAAACCGCGCCAACGATTGGTAACAGGAGTTCCTGTTTGATCAGGAGCGCCATGGTACCAAGTGCGCCACCCAAGGCAAGCGACCCGACGTCGCCCATAAACAGCTGGGCCGGATATGAGTTGTACCAAAGGAAACCGAGACCCGCGCCGACCAGAGACCCGCAGAAGATGGTTAATTCGGCGGCAGGCGGGACATGGACCAGGAGCAGATAGTCCGCAAAAATTGCGTGGCCCGTGACATAGGCCAGGGCGGTGAAGGCTGCCGCAGCCACCGTAAAGACACTGATCGCTAACCCGTCTAGCCCGTCGGTCAGGTTCACGGCGTTAGAAGACGCCGCCAGGAGGATTACGGCAAACGGCAGGTAAAGCCATCCCAGGTCAGGTGTCAACTGTTTGAAGAACGGAAAAAATAACTCCGTGCTGTAGAGTCCTCTGTCGCTCATCCAGAGCAAGGCGAGTCCCACACCTGCACCCACAACGCACTGTCCGAGCAATTTGTAGAGTGGCGGTAACCCACGGTGGTTCTGACGCCCTATCTTCAGGTAATCGTCCAAGAACCCAACTAGGCCGAAGGCCACGGTTGAGAGTATGGCAACCCAAAGGTAAGCATTGGTCAGGTCGCTCCAAAGCAGTGTCGGAACGAGCGTCGCAGCCAGAATCAGCAGCCCTCCCATGGTCGGGGTTCCGGCCTTCAACTGATGGGTCGTCGAGAGCTCATCCCTCACAACCTGGCCGATCTGGAACTCGCGCAGGGTTCGGATCATCCAAGGTCCCATCAGCAGACTAATCAGAAATGCGGTCAGCCCTGCGGCGGCCGTCCGAAACGTGATGTACTGAACGACGTTAATGGGTGGATAAAGTAGGTAGAACAACATCAAGCCCACTCCCCCACAATCCGCTTCACAACCCTGTCGGTCTGTACTCCTCGAGACCCCTTGATCAGCACGAGATCGTCGTTCCGCAAAAGTCCAGCTAGACTCGTCGCGGCGGCATTGCTGTCGTCGTAGTGTTTTACCGAGTCGGCGGCGAGCCCCGCCTCGACCGCGGCTTCGCCGAGCGCCTTCGCGAAGGCTCCGCCCACCGTCACTAGCAACCCAAACCCAGCAGCGGCAACCGCCCGCCCCGTATCTCGATGCAAAGCGTCGGCGCGCCGACCCAGCTCTAGCATCTCGCCGAGCACGGCAACCCGACGACCTTGCCGGCGGTCCACTGCCACCGCTTGGAGCGCCGTCTTTACTGCTAGCGGGTTGGCGTTGTACGAGTCGTCGACGACTAGGACTCCGCGAGCCAGCCGATGAATCTGGCCCCGGCCGGGTGGCGCACCGACGGCGGCCACTCGGGCTGCAGCTTCAGTTGGTGATATTTGTAGCTGTAGAGCAACAGTGACGGCAGCCAGCACATTGGCCAAATTACCGCGCCCCAACAAAGGAGTGGTCACCGACATCGACCCAACCGGAGTCCGCACAGCGGCCCGAGTACCGTCCAGTCCCAAGTCGTCGACGTCTGTGGCCATGACGTCGGCGTCGACGCTTGCTCCGAAGGTCGCGAGTCGTCCCGGTACCCCGACAACACGCCCCATGACTCGATGGTCATCGCCATTGGCAACCGTGACCGTTTCTTTCGTCGCTCCCTCAAGGATCTCGGCCTTCGCGTCAGCGATGGCCTCGATAGATTGGAAGAACTCACCGTGCACTTCCGCCACATTGGTCCACACCCGAAGGTCTGGCTCCGCAATCTCGACCAGGCGTCTGATCTCACCGGACGCACTCATGCCAAACTCGATCACCGCGACCTCAGGTCTGGTGCGCAACTCGAGCAAGGAGAGCGGGACACCGATATGGTTGTTGAAATTGCCGTGACTCCTGAACACGCGGTAACGGGCTCCGAGGGCCTCCGCCGTCAGCTCCTTGGTCGTGGTCTTGCCGACGCTTCCGGTAATGGCCACGACCCGCGCCCCTGAGGCACGTCGAACATGCTGGCTTAGCACTTGGAGAGCCCGCAGCGTATCGTCTACGACAACACCGACCGCAACCGACGACGGCTCGAGGGCCGACTCGTCGCTTACCAACGCCCCAACGGCCCCCGCTGCGACAGCCTCGTTGACGAACCGGTGCCCGTCGAATCGGTCTCCGCGAATTGCAACGAACAAGTCCCCGGAACGGAGAGTCCGCGAGTCGATAGAGACGCCGTCTATCAGAGCGGCAGCGGAACTTCCCACAATTCGCCCGTCAACAACCCGCGCGAGGTCCCCAAAGCTCAGTGGTACTCGTTCTTCCATCAACGTGTTCACTACTCCACCGGTGGCTGCAAAAACCCCACCCGGGCTCGCCTGCGATCGAGGGCTGTGAGTGCGACGAGCCGGTCATTGAACGGTCGTCGCTCTTCGCCGATCAACTGATGGGTCTCGTGTCCCTTGCCAGCGATCAGAACAGCGTCCCCAGGCTTCGCCTGGTCGACGGCGTGGCCGATCGCCTCTCCCCGGTCCGCGATGCCTACATGGGTCGGTTGCAAGGAGTCAGCCGGAGCCTCAATCCCAAGGCGAATCTCCGCGATGATTGCGTTGGGGTCCTCAGACCGTGGATTGTCAGAGGTCACCACGACCAGATCGCTGAGTCTGTCCGCGACGGCTCCCATCAACGGGCGCTTGGCGGCGTCCCGGTTTCCACCACAACCGAAAACGGTAATGACGCGGCCCCGACACAATTCCCGGACGGCTGCAAGCACAGAACGCAGGGCGTCGTCAGTATGGGCAAAATCGACGATCACGCTCACGTCGTCGTCAGACGTCGACACAATTTCGAACCGACCAGGTACGCCGGCGAGCCTTGCCACCCCCTGCTCAATTGCCCGAAACGGAACGTCCAGCGCCACTGCGGTGGCTACAGCCGCGAGAACGTTGTAGACATTTAGCCGACCTGGCAGTCTGGTGCGGAGCCGAAGGTGCCCAAGCGGCGTCTTCACCTCTATCGAAGACCCTTCGAGCGTCGAGTCAATCCCCACGGCGGTAACATCAGCGGCAGCAGTGATGGCGTAAGTCACCGGTCGGCCAACAGCGGCCGCTATTTGTTCCCCGTAAGGGTCGTCAACATTGATAATCGCCGGCGCCCCCCCCTGTAACATGCCGAATAGTCTTCGCTTCGTTGCGAAGTAGTGCTCCATATCCACGTGGTAGTCGAGGTGGTC
>DQEK01000333.1:4600-17999 GCA_003533545.1 Acidobacteriota bacterium
TCGAGCGCATGTGAGGAGACCTCCATGGCACATGCCGTGCACCCTTGACCGACCATCTCGCGCAGAAGCGCTTGAACCTCCGGGGCCTCAGGTGTCGTCCGGTCGGCGACCGTTTCACGTACGCCCGTCCGGTAACCAACGGACCCGATGCGGCCGCATGGCCAACCCGCGGCGTCAAAGATTGCCGAAATCAAATAGGTAGTAGTGGTCTTGCCGTTAGTCCCAGTTACACCGACTACCGTCAGTTCCTGACTGGGATCGCCATAGAACGCCGCGGAAAGCTCCGCCAACGCGACCCGCTCATCGGTGACCGTCAGCCACGGTACACGCGCGTCGTCCGGCCGACCCGACGACGCCACAACTAGTACCGCACCGTGGGAAACAGCCTCAGAAACGAACCTCGTGCCGTCGAACTGCTGTCCCCTGACGGCGACGAAGACCGCGCCCTCTTCGACCCGGCGCGAGTCGTAGGTTATGGCAGCGACCGCCCGTTCAAGCACCGCAGGAGATGCACCAACCAAGGGAGACGTCGTCACGCCGGACAGACGCGGCATCAGCTCCCCGACAGTCATGGCTTGGTCCCCCCATCGGCCGCACCGACACGCTCAAACCACACAGCAACAGTCTGCCCACCCGCAACTGCACTTCCAGGCAGGATGCTTTGATCAACGACGAATCCTCGCCCGTGCGGCTCCATAGCAAGCCCCATTTCGGTTGCCACCTTGAGGGCCGCGCGAACACCAAGCCCACGAAGATCCGGCATCTGTCCCGGTTGGAACCGATCGATCTCCGATCTCAAAGATTTGGTGGAACGCTCTTGGGGGACCGGGCGCGTATCGACGCTGACCACCACAGGCGACGGGGCATCAACATTCGGCGGCACGCCACGATACCGTAACGAAGCCTCAGCAATCCGCTGGAATGCCGGCGCGGCTACCCCACCGCCGAATCTGGCCACGTCGTCAATCACCACGAGAATCGTCAGTGCCGGTCGCGTGGAAGGGACAAACCCGACAAATGACGCGACGTTGTGTCCGGTTTCCGAGTACCGACCGTTAACGATTTTCTCCGTGGTGCCGGTCTTGCCAGCGGCTGTGTAGCCGTCGAGTTGGGCGTTGCGGGCGGTGCCACGAGTTACGACATCTTCCATTATCCGGGTCAGGGTGGACGCGGTTTCCTCGCTGACTGCGCGCCGAACTACTCGCCGGGGTCTTTCGCGACGCTGGTCTTTACTGACGATCGCACGGACAAGCCTGGGCTCGATCAGTTCTCCCCCGTTGGCAACCGCACTAGCGGCCGCCGCCATCTGCAACGGAGTCACCGAAATGTTGTAGCCCATCGACAGCGAGGCCAGGCCGCTGTCATTGAGTCGAGACGGCTCGTGGACGATTCCGTGACTCTGGCCAGCGAAGTCACGTGAAGCACTCTGCCCGAATCCGAACCGGCGGACATACCGACTAAGTCGTTCCCGCCCGAGTTCGAGCCCGATCTTGATCGCGCCGACATTACTCGATTTGACGAGGACGTCAGTGAACGATAGAGAACCATAGTTCCCTATATCCTCGACCCGTCGCGCGCCAAAGCGAATGAAGCCGGGACTAACGTCGAAAACATGATCCGGATGGAACACCTGTTCTTCAAGCGCGGCGGAAGCGGTCACGATCTTGAACGTGGATCCCGGCTCGTACACATCCTGCGTTGCTCGATTGCGGCGGGACTCGGCGGTGAAGTTCGCGAAGCGGTTGGGGTTAAACGACGGTTCGTTCGCCAAAGCGAGAATCTCTCCGGTCGCCGGTTCCATGACGACAACACTGCCTCCCGATGCACCATGCTCAAGCACCGTGGCGCGGAGCTCCCGCTCGGCGATGTACTGGAGGTACATGTCGATGCTCAACTCAAGTGACGAGCCAGCGGTCGGTGGACGTTCGACACGACTGAAGGGGCGTCTGCGGGCGTCGAACTGCACTAACGACCGACCGGAGCGACCACGAATCTCCTCGTCGAAGCTCGATTCGAGACCGGCTAGGCCGCCATTGTCGATACCGACGTATCCAAGTAGGTGGGCGCCAAGTTCCTTGTGGGGATAGAAACGCCGACTCTCTTTAATGATGCCGATGCCTTCGAGGTCGAGCTCTTTGATACGTCTCGCTGCGGCGACCGACACGTGCCGTTGGACATACGCAAAGCCTCTATCCTCGCCGAGTCTGGTCTCGATACGCTCCTGCTGTGCATCTTCACACTTGAGCACGTCGCAGAGCTGCCGAGCAGTCACGGCCGGGTCGACCACCTCCCTTGGCGTTGCCATCACCGTGTCGGCATCAACGCTGTAGGCCAGCACCCGGCCTTCCCTATCGAGGATCTCTCCGCGTTTGGGCTTAGTCTCGATGGAACCAGACCGTTGCGCCTCCGCGAACGCCACGAGGGCATCGTGACGCAGTACTTGCAGGTGTATCAACCTGCCCTCAATCGTCAGCCCCCACAAGACCACCACACAGGTAATAACCAACGACCGCCGTCGAATAACTGTGCGCCAGCAGTTACCAGAGGGCGAGGACGTTGCCATAGTTACCTCAACCTACGGACGGTGGACCGGTGGTGCCAATGGGCCCCGACCAGCCACAACGAAACGGTTCGAGTGCGCCGAGAGTTCAATCCGCTCGATTATGTGGGCGTCATCCGGGGCCGGTGCCACCAGGTCCAATTCTTGTGTGGCGATCTGCTCGATTCGCCGAGGCGATCGTAGCGTTTCGATCTCCAAGCGAAGGTGTCGGTTTATCTCGAGTTCACGAACCCGTTCCTGCTCCAGCAGCGGCATCTCGTATCCGTGCTCCACCAGCGCAAAGTGCTGCCAGGCCGAAAACACCAGCACTAGAACCAGACACGTTCCGATCGCAACTGACCTCCACAACTCGCGCTGCCTCGCCTCATCGATCTCGCGGATGATCGGGCTGTTCGGTATGGCCCGTCTGATGTCGTACTCAAAGTCGATTCGACTCATGCGACTTTCTCCGCCGCGCGCAGGCGTGCCGACCGAGCCCGCGGGTTACGGGCCACCTCGTCTACCCCTGGGCGAAGAGGCTTTCGGGTCAGGACCCGCACGGGGGCGCCGCTTTTCTCGAGGTCACGCAGCGTGTGCTTCACGACCCGATCCTCGAGCGAGTGGAAGCTAATGACAACCATCCGTGCACCTGCAGTGAGGCGATTCATGACCAACCTCAAAAACACATCGAGTTCGTCAAGTTCGCGATTGACCCAGATTCGCAGCGCCTGAAACGTACGCGTGGCAGGGTCGATCCGGAAACGCCCTCGGTAGTGGATGGAGCGACGAACCGCGGCAGCCAGCTCGGCGGTGGTCGTCAGGGTGCCGTCATCCCTCGCCCGCACGATGCTTCGCGCGATGCGGCGGGAGTGACGTTCCTCGCCATACTGGTAGATAACGTCCGCTAGCGCTTCCGGGGTCACCTCGTCGAGCAAGTCTCCCAGCATGGTGCCCTGGCTGCGATCCATGCGCATGTCGAGAGGGTCGGCGCGCCCGAAACTGAACCCACGGCCTTCGGACTCCATTTGGAACGTCGAATGGCCAAGGTCAGCAAGCGCACCATCGATCGTCTCTATTCCCCTCGCGTCGAGTACCGTATCGAGGTCGCGATAGTCGGAGTGGATCAGTTCGACCCGGTCAAGCCACGGGTTAAGTCGCTTACGCGCTAGCGGTAACACCTCACTGTCTCGGTCAAGGCCAAGCACTCGCGTCGCACCAGCCCGACAGATGGCATCAGTGTGTCCGCCGGTCCCGACCGTACAGTCGAGGATGAGGCCGCGACCGGCTGGAGCGAGCTGTTCGACCGTCTCCGCCGGCAAGGCCGGCTCGTGTAGAATCATCGGGTTCAGATACCAAACTCCGAGAGCACCCGCGCATCGTCTTCAGTGAACGGTTCCCCGGCGAGGCGCTCGGCAAAGCGTTCGTGGTTCCAAACATCGAGGTAGTTGTACTTGCCGAAGACGTCGACCTCGCCGACCATCGCCGCCGACTCTCTGAGCCGCCCATGAATCGACACCCGCCCATTGCGGTCGAGCTCGCCCGGCTGGCCGAAGTAGTTAACTCGGTTGAGGAACTTGCTGCGTGCAGGCAGAATGTTCGGAACTTTAGCGAGTCTCTCTTCGATCGACGTCCAGACCTTCATCGGGTAGACGCTGACATGCTCGCCGGTCAAACTCGTGATGAAGAGTTCCGTGCCATAGCGCTCTTCAATCGTGGCACGAAACAGGGTTGGTATTTTCAGGCGTCCCTTGTCGTCGATCTTCGCCGAGATATTTCCACGTAGCACCCTATTAACTCCACATAAATCCACTAAGATCCACTGCGATAGTAGAAGGGAGCGGGCCCGCTGTCAACAGACAAGATCCGTCAACTCAACGGGTTATCAGCGACTTACGTCTAACTTTCGTGTAAATTGAAGGTAGACTCCGTTGCCTGGGCCACTCTAGGCTCTCCCAATGACCTTCAACAAGGCCATCACGGACGACATTCGATGCTACGAGCCGGACTCATCGGCCTCCCGTTAACTGGCAAAACGACTCTGCTACGGCTCCTTAGCCGGCAGAACAGAGGAACCAGATCGACCGGTGGTCGCACCGAACCGCAAGTTGGCGTGGCGCAAGTGCCGGACCCGCGTCTGGATGTACTCGCCGAGTTGTTCGAACCGCAACGCCATGTGCCAGCTACGATGGAGGTTAGCGAACTGGCTGGTTACGGCGGGGCAGAGTCACGGCTTGATGTCTCGGAATTCAGGGACGCTGACGCCCTTCTGCACGTACTGCGCATGTTCAGGGACGAGCACGTGCCCCACACCGCTGGAAATGTCGACCCGGTCCGGGACATGCGGCAGATGGAAGATGAACTCATGCTAGCTGACCTCGCGGTCTCCGAACGGCGGCTTGAGAGGATTCGGCAAGAACAGAAGAAAGGGAAAAGCCGGAAGTTAAGCGAAGAAGCCCGGGTCATCGACCAGTGCCGATCGGCCCTTGAGGAAGGACGCCCCCTCCGCACGCTTACACTGGACGCCGAAGACGAAAAACATCTTCGTGGCTTTAGTTTCTTGTCCGCAAAACCACTATTGGTCGTGCTCAACTTGGACGAATCGGACGTTTCGGATCCGGACGACGCCGTTGAGCGCGCAGGTCTCAACGAGATGCTCGCTGGCGACGCTATCGAAACGGTACCGATCTGCGCGAAGATTGAGCTTGAGATTGCCGAACTACCGGCCCCGGACTGTGCGGCGTTCCTCGATGACCTCGGCCTGACTGATTCCGGACTCGACCGGGTCATTCGCGCGAGCTATCACCTGCTCGGCTACATCTCATTCTTCACGGTCGGGGAAGACGAGTGCCGCGCGTGGTCCGTTCCCAGGGGCACCTCGGCCCAGGACGCGGCCGGCGAGATTCACAGCGATATTGCTCGGGGATTCATCCGCGCAGAGGTCGTACCCTACGACGCGCTGACCGCCCGGGGAGGCTCGCACACAGCCTGCCGCAAAAACGGAGAAGTCCGCCTCGAGGGCAAGGATTACAAGGTCGACGACGGCGACGTCATCAACTTCCGCTTCGCGGTCTGACTCCCACATACGATCCGAAACATGCAATGAGAACTTTAATCACTGGCGGGGCCGGTTTCATCGGCTCCCATCTTGCTCACGCGCTGCTCAAGGCCGGCCACGACGTGTTCGTTCTGGACGACCTCTCCACCGGCTCCATGGACAACATTGAGCCACTCAAATCGCATCTCCGGTTCGACTACTCCATAGACACGATAACCAACGAAGCAGCTGTCTCGGAACAGGTCGATCGCTGCGACGTCGTGTACCACTTGGCCGCGGCGGTCGGCGTGCGGTTGATCATTGAAGCGCCCGTGCGCACGATCGAAACTAACGTCGCCGGCACGGAACTCGTCCTCAGGCATGCCGCGGCCAAACGAAAGCTAGCGGTCATCGCCTCAACCTCTGAAGTCTACGGAAAGAGCACGGCGGTGCCGTTCAAGGAGACGGCGGACCTGGTACTGGGTGCCACCCACCAGCATCGCTGGGCCTACGCCTGCAGCAAAGCCATCGACGAATTCTTGGCGCTTGCGTACTGGAAAGAGCAGGGCCTGCCGGTCATCGTACTCCGCCTGTTCAACACGGTAGGTCCAGGTCAGACCGGTCGCTACGGCATGGTTATCCCGAACTTCGTCCGTCAGGCGCTGGCCCATGAGCCGATCACTGTGTTCGGCCCAGGCACGCAGTCACGATGCTTCGGTTACGTCGGAGATGTGGTCCGCGGCATGATGGATCTAGCGGCCGAACCGCACGCCGTTGGTGGAGTTTTTAACCTAGGGAACGACCGCGAGATCACAATTCTCGCACTGGCGGAACTGGTAAGGACACTCACCAACAGCGAGTCCAAGATCGTAACCATCCCCTACGACGAAGCGTACGAGAGCGGCTTTGAAGACATGCCTAGGCGCGTGCCAGACCTAACCAAGGTCTCGAATCTGGTCGGCTACAAGCCTCGCGTCCAGCTCCCAGAAATCCTTTCGCTCGTTATCGACCACCACCGCGGGAAGCACACCAAAGCCGTGTAGGTGAGAGAGCCGGGCATCATGCACGCGGGACTGAACCGGACGGACGACAGTCGCCCGCCGGCTCTGTAAATTCGTGCCCCTCCAATCCAAGCAATACCCACTTGGCCCGTAGACCTCCGGTAAAACCACCTATGCCACCGTCAGCGCTAATCACTCGATGGCACGGGATGATGATTGGAACCGGATTACGTCCAAGTGCGCCACCAACCGCTCGGCTTGACCCCAGAGACCCGATCCGGACCGCGATAGCACCGTAGCTCGTCAACTGTCCGAACTGGATCTTTCTGGTCTCACGCAGTACACGAACCGTGAACGGCGTCACGTGCCGAAGGTCGAGCGGCAGCTCGAACCGGGTCAGCGCTCCACTAAAGTAAGCCTGAACCTGATGAGCGACTGCCACCAGACCAATGTCGTCCCGCCTAACCTCAGGAACCCTCCGAAGAAATTTGGCCCGATAGCTTTGCTCAGAAGCCTCACTGAGGCTGACGTCGCAGACGCCCGCGTCGGTGACCCCTATAAAGATAGAGCCCACTGGGGTCTCTAGAGACGTAAACCGGATCGCCGAGCACCCCGCCCGGTCGAAGATCCTTCGTGAGGTAAGCACGACCACATCGTATGGTACGCTGGCTTCGCGACGATGACGCCCTCCGAGCCGACCGCACCCGCGGTGGCAGCACCCCATTCGCCCACGGAAGCAGATCCCCCGTCACCCGGACTCGTGCGGTCGGCTGGTCTCGTCGGGCTGGGCACCATGGCGAGTCGCCTGCTCGGACTCGTGCGTAACCTGACGTTCGCGTATTTCTTCGGCGCTACCAATGCCATGGACGCCTTCTTCGTCGCCTACCGCATCCCGAACCTGATGCGTGACCTCTTTGCAGAGGGTGTGATGAGCGCCGCATTCGTGCCAACTTTCACGAAGCGCTTAACCACAGAAGGGCGGGACTCAGCCTGGCAGCTGGGTAACCAGTTGATCAACGCGCTAATCGTTATTACCGGCGGTCTCGTGCTAGCCGGCATAATCTTCGTCGTACCTCTAACCCGACTGTTCGCCGGCGACTTCGACGCCGTCCCCGGAAAGTTCGAGCTGACAGCCCAGTTGACTCGGGTCATGCTCCCCTTCCTGACCCTGGTCGCCATAGCAGCTGCATGCATGGGGATGCTTAATTCGCTCCATCGGTTCTTCACACCCGCGGTCTCACCAGCGATGCTCAACGTCTGCGTGATCGCGAGTGCCTGGGTATTCGTTCCACTCATGCCACGTGCCGGATTCGAGCCGATCATGGCCATCGCGTTCGGCTTTGTTCTCGGCGGGGTCGCCCAGATCGCCATACAGTACCCGTCGCTCCGGCGGGAAGGATTCCGATATCGGCCCACGCTGAACCTAAAGGATCGCGGCCTTAGGAACATCCTCGGGCTGATGGGACCGGGCACCCTAGCGGGTGCAGCGTTGCAGATCAACGTGCTGGTTAACACGATCCTTGCCACAGGTGAAGGCACGGGCGCCGTCTCGTGGCTTACTTATGCATTTCAGTTGATGTATGTCCCGATTGGCCTGGTCGGCGTTTCCATTGCAACAGCCGCTCTGCCGGTGATGTCGCGGCATGCTGCGCTCGATGACCTACCCATGGTGCGCAGAACGCTCTCCCGCGCCTTGCGTCTGATGTTGGTGCTCGCGGTGCCCGCCACGGTCGGCCTGGTTGTGCTGGCCGAACCGATCGCTCGGGTGATCTACGAACGAGGCAACTTTACTCCCGCCGATACCCAGGCCACGGCGCTGGCACTTGTATGCTACGCCCCTTGTGTTATCGGCTACTCCGCGGTGCGACTGCTGGTGCCCAGCTTCTACGCGCTCGGTCGGAGCCTGGCCCCAGCCATCGTCAGCATGGCCGCGGTCGGGCTCAACATCGCCCTAAACTTGGTGCTAGTCCGGGTGATCGGTTTCCAAGGACTGGCATTAGGCACTGCCGTGGCCTCGTTGGCAAACGCGGGCTTGCTACTGGCCCTACTGCGACGACCACTCGGCGGTGTTGATGGCCAACGGGTTATCGCGACCCTCGCAAAGATCACCGTCGCCGCGGCTGTCATGGGATTCGTAGTCTCGGGCGCCGACCAGTGGCGTCAGTCGATCTGGCCGGGAATAGACTCGGGCTGGCTGATGCTTCTGGTCGGCACCGAGATCGTGGTCGGGTTGGCCGTGCTGGCAGCCGCGGCCCGCGCGTTGAAAATCGCCGAAATTGATGAAGTGCTGGTGCAGGTGGGGAAACGACTCCGCCGTAACCCGTAGGGGCGCACCAGTGTGGTACGATTCGTAGATATCAACCCCGATGCGCAGATACGCCCCCGCGCCGACCAATATCAGCTTCGGCCCCGGCCCGATCACACCGATGGTCAAGCTGCTGGTCATGGCCAACGTTGGCATTTTCCTGGCCGGCGCCGTCCTGCCTTCGCTGGGCCGCTTTTTCATCGACCTGTTCGGTCTCAGGCCCCAGGCGGTGCTGACCGGTTTCAGGTTCTGGCAACCAGTCACCTACCTGTTTCTGCACGGCGGGTTCGGACACATCCTCTTTAACATGCTCGTGTTGTGGATGTTCGGCGTACAACTGGAGCGCCTGTGGGGGTCGGCATTCTTCCTGCGTTACTACTTCATCGCCGGCATTGGCGCCGGCATCGCCACGATCATCGCAGGAGTGCTACCGTTCTCGTTCAGCCAACCGACGTACCTTGCTGTGACCATCGGCGCCTCTGGTGCGATCTACGGGCTCTTAATGGCGTTCGCGATCTACTACCCGAACACACCGATCCTGATGTTTTTTTTGTTTCCAGTGCCCGCGAAGTACTTCGTGATGATCATCGGGGCCATCACGTTCCTGTCAGTCCCGAGGAGCGGCGGTATCGCGCATGTCGCCCACCTTGGTGGGTTGGTGGTCGGCTACCTTTATTTGAAGCGAGGCGGCGGATTAGGACCGTTCCAGTTCGGGCGTTTCGGCGTGAGGGCCGAAATCAAGTATCGGTATCTGCGATGGAAAATGGGCCGTCTCCGCAAGAAATTCAACGTCCACCCTGGTGGGCGCGACGACTGGAATGGAACCGTGCATTAGCGACGGGACCATCCACAGCACAGGTTCACGATTCGTCGTGTGGCCGGTCCCGACGCACCGGACTGAACAGATCAAATGCGAACGTGTCGGTTAGAGCCTCCGCCTGGTGAGAAACCCGGCTCGGTATACGCACGACCTGGCCGTCACATACGACGATCTCTTCTTCGTCCACTCGCAGCTTCAACATCCCCTCGAGAACATAGGTTAACTGCTCACTTTCGTGGTGATGCCGAGGCAAAAGTGCGCCCTTCTTCAGGTAGACCTGAACAAACATTTGCCGGTCGCCGGACACCGTCTTTCGCGAGATGAGCTCGGTTATCTTTTCGAGGTCAAGGTCGTCCCATGCGACCACGAGACCACGCTCCAAAAAAAACGTCATGATTTCCCTGTTAATCCTTTTTAATCAATTACTTATAGAGTTTTCGCTCATGGCTTTCAGGCGCCGACCGCGGTGCTATAATCTATGGGCAATGCGGGCCCAATATCGATCGCCGGCAACGCAACCAGCGTGCAGGACTCCGGCGCCATGAAAAGCTCGATGGTCTCCAGCGATGCGAGCCCCGCTTCGCAGACGGAACGTTATGAGAGCCTGACTTGCGACGAACTCCTCCGGCTCTATCGGACGATGCTACTGTCGCGTCGACTCGACGACAAGGAAATCCAGCTCAACAGCCAAAGTAAGAGCTACTTCCAAATCAGCGGTGCCGGGCACGAGGCAATCCTGGTCGCGGCAGGGATGCAACTGGAGCCTGGCCGCGATTGGTTTTTCCCCTACTACCGGGACCGAGCGCTCTGCCTCACAATCGGCGTGACGGCTCACGAAATGCTACTCGGGGCGGTAGGCGCGGCTGCCGATCCGAGTTCGGGCGGCCGACAGATGCCGGCTCACTGGAGCAGCCCGGCTCTGAATCTCGTCTCCCCATCAAGCGCGGTCGCTACACAATGCCTTCACGCCATCGGGTGCGCGGAAGCCAGCCAGCACAACGCGAACCTCCCGGACACCGAACACCTAAATCGGGGTCCAGACGGCGACGTTGTCTACGTTTCATTGGGGGACGGGGCAACCAGCGAAGGTGAGTTCTGGGAATCCCTGAATACCGCCTGCACCAGGCGGCTGCCGGTCGTCTACCTCGTCGAGGACAACGGCTACGCCATCTCTGTTCCGGTCGAGATTCAGACGCCGGGCGGAGACATTGCCCAACTCGTGTCGACGTTTCCCGGGCTCGACGTCATTAGTGTCGATGGCACCGACGCCCTAGCCAGTTACGCGGCGATGCGACGAGCGCTGGCGCACGCCCGTTCCGGACGCGGACCGGCGCTCGTCAAGGCGAACGTGGTACGTCTCTACTCTCATTCCGCGTCGGACAACGAGAGCCAGTACAAAAGTTCGGAAGAGCGGGATGCCGAGCGGGCTCGCGACCCGCTGGGCCGCTTTGCGGAGTTCCTGAAGAGCGAGAAGCTCACAGACGACGAAACTCTGTCTCGCATTTCGCGCGACGTGGACGACGAGATCCAAGAAGCAGCCGACCTAGCACTCGCCGCGACTCCTCCGGACCGGTCGACCGTACTCGAGTATGTGTACTCGCCAGACATCGATCCGACCTCGGATGCGTTCGACGTTGCGGACACACCGACAGGCGACCCGATTACTATGGTCGCTGCTATCAATCGCACGCTCTCGGACGAACTGGGGCACAACCCCAGGCTCGTAGTGTTCGGAGAAGACGTAGCCGACTGCAGCCGGGCCGAAGCGCTATCGACCGTCCAAGGCAAGGGAGGGGTATTCAAAGCGACACTTGGACTCCAACGCACCTATGGACGGGAGCGCGTATTCAATTCCCCACTCGCCGAGGCCAACATCGTCGGACGCGCGGTTGGTATGGCGGTACGCGGGACCAAGCCAATCGTCGAGATTCAGTTCTTCGATTACATCTGGCCGGCCATGATGCAGATCCGAGACGAGCTGACGATGCTGCGCTACCGGTCGAACAACGCCTATTCGTGTCCGGTGGTAATCAGGGCACCAATTGGGGGGTATCTGCGCGGCGGCTCTCTGTACCACAGTCAATCGGGAGAGAGCATCTTCGCGCACTGCCCAGGGCTGCGCATCGCCTACCCCGCCGATGCGGCTGATGCCGCCGGTCTACTGCGCACCGCCATCCGTTGCGATGACCCGGTGCTCTTTCTGGAGCACAAGCATCTCTACCGCCAGACGTACAACAAAGCCGCCTATCCGGGGCCGAGCTACCAGATTCCGTTCGGTCGCGCTCGTGTTCGACGTGAGGGTGCCGATGTGGTTGTGATCACGTGGGGGGCACTCGTCCAACGAACGCTGTTGGCTGCCGAACGCGCATCCCAGAGTGATGTCAACGTGCAAGTCCTCGATCTCCGCACGCTGGCCCCCTACGACTGGACCACTATTGCCGCATCAGTAACGCAGACCAACCGAGTCGTCGTCGCCCACGAAGACCAGTTGACCTGTGGATTCGGCGCGGAGCTGGCGGCGCGTATTGCTGACGAACTCTTCGATCAACTGGACGCGCCCGTTAAGCGGGTCGGTGCGCTCGACTGTCCGGTCGCCTACCATCCGATTCTCGAAGAAGCCATCCTCCCTCAGACCGACGACGTCCTGCAGGCGATCATGACCGTCGCCGAGTATTAGTGCCGTGTTCGCTGCACGGTCCCAGAACGCAGCATCTCGGTTGATCGGAGCACTACTAGCGGTCGCCGCGATCCTCCCAGGAAGCGCTGCGGAGGTCGAGATTCTACGGTCCACCGGCGGCCTAGCCGCCGACGTGGTCGGCGTCTTCAGAGAACCTATCGGCTGTCACCGCACACCAGACGGAAGCTACTTAGTCTTCGACCGGGCCGGGCACACCGTTTATCGAGTACCAGCGTCTGGCACCGAGGTTACCGAGATCGTTCGGATCGGCTCTGAAACCGGACGGATTATTAGTCCGAGCGCGTTCGTCCTCGCCGGAGAGCGCTTCATCGTCGCAGATTCGCCGCAACGACGCGAGCGGGTCCAGATTTTCCGGCGCGACGGTGCCCTCTTGGCCGGCTTCTCTCTCGCCGAGCGCGCGACACCCCGAATCACGAGCGGCCGCTTAACGCTGGGCGGCGTAGGCTCGATACAGTGGACCGGCCAGGCAATTCTCATGAATCAGCCGGAGACCGGTGGACTCATGACCGAGTTCACCGTGCGCGGCCACCCGTATCGAACCATCGGTCGCCTCCGGGACACGGGACACGAAGACGATCGCGATCTGCACTTAGCCCTGAACAGCGGGCTACCGCTAGTCGACCCGACCGGCGGGTACTACTTCGTGTTTCACGCTGGAGTGCCGGTCTTTCGAAAATACGACCACGAGGGACGTTTGTTATTCGAACGACATATTCAGGGCCGAGAATTGGACGCCACCGTCCAATCACTCCCCACGTCATGGCCCCGTCGAACCGACGAATCTGGCCATGAGGTCCCACTCGTGCCCCCAACCGTCCGCACCGCGCAAGTCGATCCCACCGGAAAACTCTGGATATCACTCTCGGTCCCGTACACGTATGTGTACGGCCGAGATGGAGACAAGCTTCGCACGATCCAGTTCCGTGGTGCTGGCCTCATCACACCAAACAGTTTGTCCTTCGAAAGTCAGAACGAGTTACTGGTCACACCGGGGTGTTACCG
>DQEK01000264.1 GCA_003533545.1 Acidobacteriota bacterium
TTCGGGTATGAACGCGGAGAAGTCGTCACCCGAGTGTCGGTTGAGGCAGGCGAACACGACTTTCGCGTGTCGTATCCGCACGTGGCTGACCTCGTCGACCCGCGGGAAAACATGCTGCCGGACGGCCGACGCGTTCTGTACATCGACTATCTCGACATCGTCGGTCCGTTTGAACCGACCCAAGCGCCCCCGGCCAGCTACGATCACATCTTCATCTGTCGCCACCAGCCGGGAAACCACGACCAGCACTGCGCCGGCGAGATCGTCACCAATTTGGCGCGGAGAGCTTACCGGCGTCCCGTCAGTGCCGACGAGGTGGACCGGTTAACCCAGCTGGTCGCCAGCGCCGAGCAGGCCGGGGACTCATTCGAAGAAGGCATCCGCGTAGCTGTGCAGGCCGTGCTGCTCTCCCCACATTTCCTGTTCCGGATCGAGCATGACCCGGTCCAGTCCGCGGAAGAAGCCCATCGCATCAACGATCACGAACTCGCCTCGCGACTGTCGTATTTCCTGTGGGCGGACATGCCAGATGACGAGCTGTCCCGTCTCGCCGACGCAGGTCAGCTGGGACAGCCGGAGGTGTTCGAGTCCCAAGTGCGGCGCATGCTCGGCGACCCTCGCTCCGTCTCCTTGGTGAACACCTTCGCCGCGCAATGGCTGCAGCTGCGTAACCTGAATCGGGTCAAGCCAGACCCCGTTCGGTTTCCGACGGTGGACGACGAACTGCGCGACGCCATGCGACTCGAGACCGAGTTATTCCTTGAGGCAATCATTCGGGAAGACCGGAGCGTGCTGGAACTGCTTGATGCCCCGTTCACGTACTTGAACGGACCGCTCGCTCATCACTATGGGATCTCGGGTGTATCTGGAGAACAGTTTCAGCGGGTGCAACTCGACAATAACCAGCGCAGTGGTCTGCTCACGCAGGCCAGCATCCTGACCGTATCGTCCTACCCCACGCGGACCTCGCCGGTCCTCCGCGGTAAATGGGTACTCGACAACCTGCTGGGTGCACCCCCGCCGGACCCGCCGGACGGCGTTCCACCGCTCGACGAAGCGGCGGTCGGCAACACCGGATCCTTGCGCACGCAGCTTGAGCAACATCGTGCCGACCCGTCCTGTGCAGTCTGTCACGATCAGATCGACCCGCTCGGATTCGGACTGGAACGGTATAACGCGACCGGGGCCTGGAGGACGCACGACGGCGAATTCCCGATCGACGATTCCGGGACCCTACCGGACGGAACGACATTTCGGGGCCCGACAGAACTCAAGGCCCTGTTGAGAGCGCAAGGCGACGCCTTCACCAAGAACCTCGTGGAAAAGCTGCTGACCTACGCACTCGGGCGCGGACTGGAATCCTATGACGCTGGGACCGTGGACAGCATCCGGACCCGAGTATCGGCAGACGGCCATCGGTTCTCGGCCCTCGTGCTCGGCGTGGTCGAGAGTGAACCATTTCGCATGCGGCGAGCAGAGGTAACCACACCATGATTTCGTCTAAACATCTCCCGAGACGCGCCATGTTGAAAGGGCTTGGCGCCACCGTCGCCCTCCCGTTTCTCGATGCGATGGTTCCGGCGTTTGCCCGCGCAGCACAGGTGCACGCCGCCGCACCCACGCGGATGGCGTTCGTCTACGTGCCAAACGGCATCATCATGGACGAGTGGCGGGTTGCCGGCCTCGACGGCACGTTCCCGCTGCCGACCGAATTTCCCAGAATTCTGGAGCCGGCCGCCCCGTATCGCGACCAGTTCTCCGTGCTCTCTGGGTTGACGCAAGACGGCGGCCGCGCCCACGGTGACGGTCCGGGCGACCACGCGCGCGCGGGAGCCAGCTACCTGACTGGTGTGCATCCGAAGGAAACCGCCGGCGCCGACATTCAGGCCGGCATTTCAGTGGACCAAGTGGCCGCGCAGCAGATCGGCAGCCAGACCCGCCTGGCGTCCCTCGAACTCGGCTGCGAAGAAGGGCTCTATGGGGGCAACTGCGACGGGCGCTACAGCTGCGCGTACAGCAACACCATCTCGTGGCGTACCCCGTCGGCACCGATGCCTCAAGAGACCAGTCCGCGGGCGGTGTTTGAACGTATGTTTGGCGCCGACCTCGATCCTGACCCGGTCCGCCGCGCCCGTCGGGCCGCCTACGACCAGAGCGTGCTCGACCTCGTGCTCGAGGAAGCGCGGACACTGCAGGGCGCATTGGGGGCCACCGACCGACGCAAACTGGACGAGTATCTGTTCTCGGTGCGAGACATCGAAAAGCGGATCGTCGAGGCCGAGCGGGCGGCCGATGTCGCACCGCCGGAACTGGCGCGTCCCAGACCCGGTGTTCCGGAGAGCTTCATTGCACACGCGCGTTTGATGTTCGATTTGATGACGGTCGCCTTCCAGACCGACACGACCCGTGTGATCACGTTCATGATCGGACTGGAACTCGGCAACAAGGTCTACCGGGAGGCCGGTATCTCCGAAGCGCACCACGGTTTGACCCATCACCGCGGGGACGCAGAGAAAATCGAGAAGATCACCCAGATCAACCGGTTCCACGTTGAACAGTTCACGCACCTCCTGAAACGGTTGTCCGCGACCACCGACGGCGACGGCACCTTGTTGGATCACTCGATGGTGGTGTATGGCGCCGGCATCTCGGACGGGAACCGACACCATCACCACGATCTCCCGACACTGCTCGCGGGGCGGGCGGGCGGCCGGATCACGCCAGGCCGACACCTCTCCTACGCGCCGGAAACCCCGATGAACAACCTTTTCATGACCATGCTCGACCACGTAGGCGTCCAGATCGACGCTCTCGGAGACAGTACGGAACGACTCGGCTACCTCAGCGGGGTCTGAAGGAACGTCCTCCCCGGCGCTATTGGACGTTTCAGGGATCCACGGTGCGGGAACACGTTTAGATGGGACAAGTGGCGTTCACGGGGATGACGGCTCGCATTTCGACTTCGGCCGGCCCAGCCGCGTCGCCCGATTCGGCAAACGGACGCCGCGGAGCTTCCCGCGAACTGTTTACGCCGATCCAGACCCTGGTCCGCCCCCCGATGCTTCCTCCGGGGCCGGGGCGCCTCGGGTCGGGCTCATCGCTCAGGACGCCGACAAGGTCGACCTCGTGGCCGCTGTATTCACGCAACTCAGCGATGAGTTCGCGGTCGCCGACCACGCGGAATCGGTAACCCACCGTCGTTGGGACCCCGGGCGCCTGTGGCGCCGGCAGGTCCGTCACGGTCAGCAAGACGCCCTCGACGCAGCCCCGGATGGTAACGATACGCGGATCGTCGCTGCGGGTGTCGGTGTCGGCTCCGGGCTGTGCGGCGGCTGAGCCGACGGCGGTCGTGAGGAACAACACGCCAAGACGCACAGCTGTAAACATGAGCACATTCTAATCAGACGACAATCGGCGCTGCAACCGTGGCCATCTGATCACTGAGCGCCCAGGTCCAGGGCCACGATCCGCTCGCGGTCGCGCGCGTAAAGCGTCGTCCCCGCCAGCGTCGGCACGGTCCACGTGCGTGTGCGGAAGAGCGGCGTGGTCGCCAACGTCTCCAGGCCGCTCGGGCTCAGCCGGACAAGCGACAGGTCGCCGTCCTCCTCCATCAAAATCGCCTTGTCGTCACCGTAGACCATGCTCGCACGGCTAAATCCCCGCTCGCGCCAAGCGGTTTCCCCAGACTCGAGATGGGTTGCGGTCAGAATCGCCGTCGCACCTTGACCACTGGTCCCATAGACAAAGTCACCGATCTTCAGCACGTTGAGGAACGTGAACCGTAGCCTTGGGTCCTCCCACAGTGCCTCCGTGTGAACGATGTCACCGTCTGGCACGAGCCGGATCGCCTGGCTGCCACCAATGTACCCAGACGAAAAAAACAGCACTCCGGTGTCTTCGTCGTAGAGTGGAACTTGAAAGTTGAAATCGTTCCCCGCGTCGTGTGGATGCGCCCACAGTACCTGCCCATTGTCCGGGTCCATGCCAAAGACACCTTGACCGGCGAACACCACCGCGTGCTGACGCCCCGCCACGGAAATCAGGCCGACCGCTGAATGGGACACCAGGAAACTGCCACTCTTCCAGACCACCTCACCGTCACTCTGCCGCAGAGCCATCACCGACTGCCCCGGCCCCCCTACCTGCAAGAGGATGGTGTCCTTGTAGGCAATCGGACTCATCCCTGACCCCGGTTTGATCATTGAGCGGATCAGCAGCGGCGGAGCCCCAAAGTCGGTAATGAGGTTCTTGGACCAGAGCAACTCACCAGTCTCCGGATTGAACACATGCAGTTCTTTGTTGCTGCCCATGGTGAATAGACGCCCATCGGCCAGTAGCGGCGTCGCGTGCGGACCCGCTCCCTGCCCGAAATCCTGATTCTTGGAATCGTAGGCGAATTCCCACTGAGTCTCACCAGTGGCCGCGTCCAGCGCAATGACACTTTCGCGTGGCGTCCATGGCGCACCGCCACCTTCGCCGCGAGACTCCCGATACATGGTGAACAACCGCCCATCGGCCACCAGAATCGCGGTGTGTCCAGTCCCAAGCGGACGGCTCCAGAGTTCGGTCGGGCCGGCTTCCGGCCAACGCTCAGCGAGTCCCGTTGATGCAGCCGTAAAATCGCCCCTCGGTCCGCCCCACTGCCGCCAGTCACCCTCCTGTGCCCCAGCGACCGTGGGCGCTCCGATCAACGCCGCCGCCAGCGTCACCGCGCAAAGTGTTGCTCGCATTTCGTGTCCCATGGTCTCGATCCGTCAGCGTGAGAGGGGCGTTCGATGCCCCGTCAATTCAACCCCTTACCGACTCGCCTGCGGAAAGTCCTTGCAGGGCATCGCCCACTGTTTACAGGGACCCACCGGTGGTTCCATCGTATACACGAGGTGATTGCGCGTCTCGCCGGTAGACGTCGTCGTAGTGACGTCGATGGTGAGAATCGTTCCGTCGGCACTCAGTGACATGACCTCATGCATCGTCATGTCGCCCTGCATCCCTTCAGCGACCAACCGGTCACCTTCCCAACGAGAAGCCGCACGCATCGTCGTATCCCGACCGACCGCAATCGTGAGTTCCTTCCCCGGAGTGAACGACCATGCCTTCATACCGTTGGTCTCCGCGCCAATGACCACGGTGTCGTTGGCAGCGTGGGTGATGAAGAGCCGCCCCGTATCGTCGCCACCACGGCCTCCGCTGAACGCCGGCGCGGTGAACTCGCTGGCGTCAGCGTCAAGCGTCCACATCCCTGAAAAATCAGGGTGCTGGGCAACCGCCGGAGCCGCAAACGAGAAGATCAGCAGGGCGGGCGCCAACAAGAACATACGATGCACATTCACCTCCACAACACGAATCAGCCTACCAGTGTGCTTGCTCACGCTCGGTTCCGCAAGTCCCTGTCCCCCCTGGCGTGCTGCAAAGTCGTCTGGGTTCTATAATTGCTCTGCGGTCACGTTTCGGCTGCTGCGTCCTCATGGGTTCGCCAACGATTATCGGCGTAATAGGAGAACAACAATCAGATGCTGACACACGTAATACACGCTTACGACCTCCAACTCACACTCGCCAAGCGACTCGTCGGCGATATCCCCGATGACCAGATGTGCGCCCAGCCGCATGGACTCGTGAATCATCCCACCTGGAGCCTAGGACATTTGATCATGACGGCGCACAGCGTCGGTAAAGTGATCGGAATCGACACGACCGCGCCGGAGGGATGGGCCGAGGTGTTCAAGACTGGTGGTACCCCAAGCGATGATGCCACCGGGCAGCCGAGCAAGAGCGAGTTACTCGCCGAGCTCGAACGCGTGCACGATTGCTGGAAAGCCGCGCTCCCCGGTGTGGATGCGTCCGTGCTCGATGCCGAGCACCCCGACGAAAAGATGCGAGGATACTTTCCAACGGTTGGCGCGATGGTCGCCTTCATCATGACCTCACACGAGATGGACCATCTGGGACAGATCGCGGCGTGGCGGCGTGCCGCAGGGCTCGGACCCGCCCAGTAGGAATCCACGGCTCCGGTACTCCGAACGCCCTGGCGAAACTGGTCCGGCCAACCAGTCAGGCCAGGGCGCGACGATCATCGTGGAACCATCACCACAACGCGGCCGGTGAGGCACGGAGGCCGTAGAGACTCACGATGCGAGACGCCCACGTCGACCCCTGTTCGGTTTCCTGATTCCCCGGTGACTCAGTCCAACCTTCCCGATCCCATAGACGACACCGCCCTGCAAGCGGCGCTGACGCGCTACTGGGGGTATCGCACGTTCCGTCCGCTACAGCGGGAAGCCATCGACGCCAACCTCCAGGGGCGCGACAGCGTGGTCGTCTTGCCGACCGGTGGCGGCAAGTCCCTGTGCTTCCAGATGCCGGCGATGGTTCGGAAAAACGCAGGCCTCGGCCTCGTCGTGTCGCCGCTGGTCTCACTGATGAAGGACCAAGTCGATGGGCTCCTTGCCAGCGGGATCTCGGCCGCGGCGCTCAACAGCTCGCTGACGGCAGACGAGCGCCGCCAGGTGTATCACGACTTAGATGAACAACGTTGCCGGTTGCTCTATGTCACTCCAGAGCGACTGGTCGGTGAGGGAGGTGAATCGTTCCGGGCGCGATTACGTGCATGGGGCGTCGACTTCGTCGCGGTCGATGAGGCGCACTGCATCAGTCAGTGGGGGCACGAGTTCCGCCCCGAATATCGACGCCTAGCCAGCTTGCGCGACGATTTCCCGGGCATCTCGATCCACGCATTCACCGCCACTGCCACGCTCCAGGTTCGCGACGACATTGCCAGTCAGCTCGCGCTGCGAGACCCAGACGTCTTAGTCGGCTCGTTTGACCGTCCCAATCTGGTCTATCGCGTACGGGTCCGAACCGGTCTCAAGGACCAGGTCCGACGCGTCCTGGAGCGCCACGAGGGTGAGGCCGGCATCATCTACTGCATCTCGCGCAAAGAGGTGGAGAGCCTCTCAAGCTGGCTGGAGGGTCTCGGCCACCGGGCCTTGCCGTATCACGCCGGCCTCCCGGACAAAACGCGACGCACCCACCAAGAAGCGTTCCTAACGGAACGCGCCGATGTCATGGTCGCCACCGTGGCTTTTGGCATGGGAATCGACCGGTCGAACATCCGCTACGTCATTCATGCCGGTGCCCCGCGTTCAGTCGAACATTACCAGCAGGAATCGGG
>DQEK01000122.1:0-5270 GCA_003533545.1 Acidobacteriota bacterium
CTCCAGAGCTTTAAGCCGGGACCGCATCCTCCCAGCTTTGCTTTCCAGGTCCCCGACACCGGTCCGAAAGAGCCCCGCGAGCCGGTCCAGCATCGCGCCTTGCTGCATGGCGTGCCTGCGCGCGGTATCCCCGGTCAACGCCTCGATGCGCCTTACCCCGGCTGCAATACCGGATTCCGATACGATCCGGAAAAATCCGATATCACCAGTGCGTTGAACGTGCGTGCCTCCACAAAGTTCCAGGGAAAACTCACCCATGCCAACTACTCTTACCTGGTCGTCATATTTCTCACCAAAAAGAGCCGCAGCACCCTGCTCCCGCGCCTCCTCCAACGCCATGACTTCGGTCGCTACGGAGTCGTTGGCACGGACCTGGTCATTGACGATCGCTTCGATCTTGTCCAGCTGATGAGCGCCGACTGCTTCCGAATGTGAGAAGTCGAACCGTAGCCGCTGCGGTTCGACCAGCGAACCCTTCTGCTGAACATGTTCACCCAGGACCTGGCGCAAAGCCGCGTGCAGCAGATGTGTCGCCGAGTGGTTAGCAGCCGTCTCCAGCCGCTGATCAGTATCCACCAACACCGAGACACGCTGCCCGACCTTCAGCCGGCCACTGGTCAGTTGCCCGTGGTGAGCAATGACACGCTGTGCCAGGTATTGGGCACCAGTGACTTCGAACAACTCATCGTCTCCACCGACAATGCGAGCGGTATCGCCGACCTGCCCGCCGCTTTCAGCATAGACGGGCGTGCGGTCGAGTATGACCAGAGCCGCCTGGCCGTTCTCAATCGAGCCGACCTCCTCGCCGTCATAAACAATGGAAAGGACCGTGGCTGAATCAGCCAGCGACTGGTAGCCCGTGAACACGGTACTCTCCTCGATGCTGACTTTGGTCGCGTCGACCATCTGGAACTGGCTGGCCGCACGCGCCCGTTCACGCTGTTCGGACATGGCGTGCTCAAACCCGTCCATATCCACCGTCAGACCCTGCTCCCTGGCGTAATCTGCGGTTAGATCCGCGGGAAAACCATAGGTGTCGTAGAGCCGGAAGGTAAGCTCCCCGGGGATCACCCGGCCGGAGAGGTTGCCGATCTCCTGCTCGAGGATGCGAATTCCCTGCTCAAGGGTGTCAGCGAACCGCTCCCCTTCCAGTTTCAGTGTCTGTTCGACCCGGGCCTGATCGGCTGCCAGTTCCGGGCAGGCCTCGCCCATCTGCTCTACCAGGGGTTCCACCAGTTCGTGCAGAAACGGTTCGGTCGCCCCGAGTTGATGACCATGCCGGATCGCCCGCCGGATGATCCGGCGAAGCACATAGCCTCTGCCCTCGTTGGAAGGCGTGACACCATCGGTAATGAGAAAAGACGTCGATCGGATGTGATCAGCAATGACCTTCAGTGAATTGTTCTTGAGATCATCACAGCCCACCACACGCGATGCAGCAGCAATCAGCGCCTGAAACAGGTCCGTATCGTAGTTACTGTGAACACCCTGCAACACCGCCGCCAGCCGCTCCAGACCCAGGCCCGTGTCGACCGACGGTTTCGGCAGGGGAACGTCTGTGCCATCCGATCCACGATTGAACTGCATAAAGACGAGGTTCCAGATCTCAACGTATCGATCACCGTCCGCATCCGGCGAGCCCGGCGGACCGCCGGCCACCGCAGGCCCGTGATCGAAAAAGATCTCACTACAGGGGCCGCAGGGGCCCGTGTCACCCATGGCCCAGAAATTATCGCTGACGCCGATTCTCGCAAACCGCTCGCCGGGCACGCCGATCTCGCGCAACCAGATATCCTCCGCCTCATCGTCCTTCTCATAGACTGTGACCCAGAGTTTTTCCTCGGGTAACCCATAACCGGTGGTCAGCAACTCCCAGGCGAAACCGATCGCTTCGCGCTTGAAGTAGTCGCCAAAAGAAAAATTACCCAGCATTTCAAAGAACGTGTGATGCCGGGCCGTGTAACCCACGTTCTCGAGGTCGTTGTGCTTGCCACCGGCACGGACACAGCGTTGCGCGGTCACCGCGCGGTTGTAGGGCCTCTTGTCCTGACCCAGGAAAACATCCTTGAACTGGACCATGCCGGCATTGGTGAACAATAGTGTCGGGTCATTGTGTGGCACGAGCGGACTGCTGGCGACTGTTTGATGGCCGCTCTGGTTGAAGTAATCCAGGAATTTCTGCCGAATGGCCGTGGTCTTCATGTGCTCGCCCCCGGCTCGGGATGGTCTTCGGACTGCGCATCGAGCGCTGCTGAGCCCCATGAGCCCATAACTCGCTTAATGGCATCGGCACCAAAACCACGCCGCTGCAGGTGTTGTGCACGACGAGCCCACTCTTTGAAACTCTTGATGGGCGAACAGCCGAATTTTCGGTCATACACCATCGTCAGAACCCGGTCCCATTCCGTTTCAGCACTCGCCAGGGCCTGGTCGACGAGTTCGCTGTCGACACCTTTCTCCTTGAGTTCCATCCTGATACGAAGCGGCCCATAACCCGCACGGAGACGGCTCGACAATAAGGATTCGGCAAAACGCTGGTCTGATTGGGCGCGTTCGTCCTGCAGGCTCTCAAGCAGTGTCTCGATGAGCTCCTCCGCGAAACCTCGAGCGGACAGCTTGGAGCGCAACTCGACCCGGCTATGCTCCCGCCGGGCCAGCATCCGAAACGCAGATTCCCGGGCGCGGCTTGCCGGGTCCGCTTTCAGAGGCGTCATCAGGCTTCGGCGGTTTCCGCCTGGGCCTGTTCGACCGGCTCGAAGGGCGTGGCATCGGCCGGCAGAAGCCCCATGTTGGTTCGGACCGTATTTTCGATCGCGTCGGCGATATCCGGGTTTTGCCGAAGGAACTCGCGAACGTTGTCCCGCCCCTGGCCTATTCGATCTCCGCCATGAGAATACCAGGCGCCTGACTTCTCGACCACGCCATGATCGACACCCATGTCGATCAACTCACCCTCCTTGGAGATACCTTCGTTGTAAAGGATATCGAACTCACACTGCCTGAACGGCGGCGCAACCTTGTTCTTAACGACCTTGACCCGGGTCTGGTTGCCCAGGACCTCGTCGCCTTTCTTGACCGCACCAATTCGCCGGATATCCAGCCGCACCGAGGAATAGAATTTGAGCGCATTGCCGCCGGTCGTGGTTTCGGGATTACCGAACATCACGCCGATCTTCATACGGATCTGGTTGATAAACACAACCATTGTGTTGGAGCGTTTGATGTTGGCAGTCAGCTTGCGCAGCGCCTGTGACATCAGCCGGGCTTGCAGTCCGACGTGATGGTCACCCATCTCACCTTCGATTTCAGCTTTGGGAGTCAGCGCCGCTACTGAATCGACCACGATGACATCGACGGCCGCGGACCGGACCAGCATGTCGGCGATCTCCAACGCCTGTTCACCAGTGTCGGGCTGAGAGATCAACAGATCGTTCACGTTGACTCCGAGCCGCCCTGCATAGGCGGGATCGAGCGCGTGTTCTGCATCGATAAACGCACAGGTCCCGCCGAGCTTCTGAGCCTGTGCAACCACTGAAAGTGTCAGCGTGGTCTTGCCGGACGATTCTGGGCCGTAAATCTCGACGACGCGGCCCCTGGGCAAACCGCCGATACCGAGCGCAATGTCCAGGCCCAGCGAACCGGTAGAGACCGCCTGAATGTCCTTTCCAATCTCAGCATCTCCGAGCCGCATGACAGATCCCTTGCCGAACTGCCGCTCTATCTGCCCCAGCGCAGCCGCCAGGGCTTTCTCTTTGTTTTCGTCCATTGTTGGAACGCTCCTTGAGTTGAGTTCACCTCGGTTTCACCACAGCTCTCTGCCTTCCTGGCTGAGGCCCTGGCGCTCCCGGCATAACGGATTCGATGGACCGATTCCGGTGCACAAAACGCCGATCCGGGAATCAAACTGATTATTTCACAATCGCCTCGACGGGCCTAGCGAAACCCGTCACAAAATAGTCCCAAAGTGCCCGTGTACAGCGGGACCCGATTGAGGATCCCGGGCCGAGGAGTATTTCAGGACAAGACTTGATGTTCAGCCCGTCTCTTCCCTGAGGAAACGTGCCAGGCCACCGAGTGCCTCGAGGACACTCTGACGACGCACCGCTTCACGATCGCCATCGAACAGGAACTGTTCGGTACGCACACGATCCGGCCTCGCTGCCCAGCAGATAAACACCGTACCAACGGGCTTCTCCTCGCTGCCACCACCTGGACCAGCAATTCCAGTGACCGACAGCGCTACATCGGCCAGGCTGCGATCGAGCCCACCACGAGCCATAGCGCGAGCGACCGGTGCGCTGACCGCGCCGCGCTCGGCGATCAGAGCCTCGGGTACACCCACCTGCTCATGCTTGGCTTCATTACTGTAAGTGACAAGACCGCACTCGAACCATTCCGAACTCCCTGAAACTGATGTGATGCTTTGAGCGATCCAGCCACCAGTGCACGACTCGACGGTCACCAGTTTCAAGCCGTGGCTGCGCAGAATCGATCCGACGTTCTGGGCGACCCCATTCAGGTCATCCTGGCGGGTCATTGTTCTATCTTTTGGTCGTCTGGAAAAGGGCCGGCACTTCTCTGGTGGCCCTGTCCTTCCCCGCATAGTCGAATACTCATCAGTTTCTCCCCGCACTTCGATATCGCAGGGCCTATTGTGCCTGCTGTGAAGGCTCACTGCGTGAGCCTGGGAAAACAGCCCTCGCCCGGCCCTAAAACACCGGGGTGGCTGCCTGTGATTATGATATCTTGAAGACCCAGATGGCCGCCCCCTGAGGACAACGGCACCAATGGTATCTACCCGCATCCGCTCTGCCAGCATCATCCTGCTGCTCCTTTTAACTACCGGGGAGAGTGCGCATGCCGCCGATGCTGAACGGGAGCGGCGTCTTGTGGAAGAGATCGACGCTAATCTCTTTGACGGCGAATTGATCCGACTCGAATCCGGCGACCTGAGATTTGCCGCGGTCGAACTTCGACCGGAGACAGAGAATCCGCGGGGCGCCGTCATCCTGCTGCACGGCCGCGGCTTTCACGCCGACTGGCCGGACACCATCAACCCCCTGCGGACTGCGCTTTCCGAACAGGGTTGGCACACCCTGTCGCTGCAGATGCCGGTCCTTGAGAAAGATGCCAAGTATTTCGATTACCTGCCCGTGCTGCCGGAGGCGTTTCCCAGAATCGAGGCCGCCATCCATCGCCTGGTAGAGAGCAACCTGCAGCCCATTGTGCTGGTGGCGCACAGCTGTGGCGCACACATGGCCATGGCCTGG
>DQEK01000122.1:5591-5889 GCA_003533545.1 Acidobacteriota bacterium
ACATGGCCATGGCCTGGCTCGAAGTAACCGGGGATGACCGGATTGACGCCTTCGTCGGGATCGGAATGGGCGCCACCGACTACAAACAGCCGATGCAGCGACCGTTGCCGTTCGCTGCAATGACTGTGCCGATCCTGGATGTTTATGGCGGCGACGACTATCCAGCGGTTCTGCGGATGGCCCCTGATCGCCTGGCGCTGATTCGGCAAGGGGGCCACTCACGATCGAGCCAAATCGAGGTGCCCGAGGCGGACCATTATTTCAAGGGTGCGGCTGAGGCTCTGATCTCAAGTATCAC
>DQEK01000032.1:0-493 GCA_003533545.1 Acidobacteriota bacterium
CGCCGAAAATCACTTCTGGAATGCGTCCAGTGCCTGTTGTAATTTTTTTGATAGCGACGTGAATGACGTCGCCTATCTGGCCGGGCTGATCGACGCGGTCAAAGACGCGTATACCATCGACGAGAAACGGGTCTACCTGATCGGGCATTCGAACGGTGGGTTCATGTCCTATCGCATGGCGCATGAGCACTCGGGGACGATTGCTGCGATTGCCAGCCTCGCCGGTGCTGACCAGACTCAGCCACGTCCGGCGCCGCCGAACCCCGTGCACGTGCTGCAAATCCATGGCACCGCCGACACGGCGATCACCTATGAGGGCGGGGAATTCCGTGGAGGCGGGCATCCCGGTGCGAAGGAGAGCGTGGGGAATTGGTCTGCGCACAATGGGTGCGCGGCGACCGGGCTCGACGCTGGCACCGTCGACCTGGACGGCGGGTTGGAGGGGGCCGAAACTGATATCACCCGCTATACCAGCGGGTGTAACAACGGCGGG
>DQEK01000032.1:814-9841 GCA_003533545.1 Acidobacteriota bacterium
TAACAACGGCGGGTCTGCCGAGTTGTGGACGATTAACGATGGCGGACACGTTCCAGCGTTTTCCATACATTTCAGCCCGCTGGTGATCGAATGGTTGCTCGGCCACCCCAAACCCTGACGCGGACCGAGGAGAGAGCACAGCGGACGCTACGGCGCGCCGCGCACGACGCACGGCACCACGGGTTCCGCGTGGCCGCGAGGGTTACTGACTGTCGTCGTCGGTTTTCGGGCGCACCCGGATAGCATCAAGCAGGAGTTCGGCGATCAGGACTGCTAGGGGACTGACAACCCGCTCTTCATCCACCTCCGACGTTTCTGAGAAAAGGCAAATCTCCTGCGCAAGATGGAGAGGCATCGCTAGTAGACAACCCGCCAAGCCAGCCGGGTCGCCAGCACGGTAGGTCCCCTCGGCTTGCCGTTTGGCGACATGTGCTGTCAGGAAGCCATAAATCCCACCGTGTCCCAGTGCCTCGGCGAGGGTGGTCTGCGTGGTTGGGTCCGTCTCAAGCCTCGCGTACAAGAGCATGCGGTGCAGGTCCCGGTCGTGCTGGAAGCCCCAAAATATCGCCCTTGTCAGTGTTTGGAAGAGGCCAGCGTCGTCACCCTGGTCGGCAAGGTCCTGTAACTGTTGCATCAAGACTTCTGTCCCGGCGCCGGTGGTCTCCTCGAACGCCGCAAGAAACAGGTCCGCCTTCGTCGGAAAATGTTTAAAGATGGTGGCTTCGCTGGTGTTGGCGGCTTTGGAGAGCACCTTCGTGGTGGCTCCCTTGAATCCGTGGCGGCCGAACTCGCGGATGGCAGCCTCGATGATCTGAGCGCGTCGTTCCGGCGCAGCGAGACGCTTCTGCGTAGGGGTCGGAGCCTCAGGCGAAACTGATTTCACGTTCTCCGAGGGGGTTTTGGGGTCATCCATGCAAGGCGCTTGTTGGTAAGCCTTGAATTCTATAAAGTGCGTGCATACTTATCGCTGGGCAGGTGCTGCGCGTCACGGCGATGTGGCATCCTATCGCGCTCGTCCGGTTGCGTCTACCTGCCTGTTGCTAGCGTTGTTTGGTCAGGTTACTGTGGCGCGCGTGCTCGGCGTGAGTAGGTTTCGATGGGACGGGAGGAGATCTGATGCAGGCTTTGTTGAGACGTGTGGCCGTAGGACTTGCGGTCGCGTGTTTAGGGCCGGTGGTGGTGTCTGCACAGTCGCCGACGGAGGTGCCGCGGACCCCCTGGGGAATGCCCCAGTTGGACGGGGTGTGGGACTTCCGGACCCTGACGCCGTTTGAGCGCCCCGAGGAATATGGCGACCGGGCGTTCCTGACGGAGGAGGAAGCGGCGGCTCTTGAACAGGGGGCGGTCGGGCGAAACCAAGCGGCCGATGAGGCGCCGGCGCAGCGTACGGAGGCTGGCGGCAGTATCGGGGCCTACAACCAATTCTGGATGGACTTTGGAACAAAAGTGGTCGAGGAGCGGCGGACCTCGCTCGTCATCGACCCGGCCAACGGTCGCCGGCCGCCGATGATGCCTGAGGCGCGGAACCGGGGTGGAGGCGGAGGGTCGTTCGGCACGGCGCCCTTGGAGCAGATCGAGGACCTGAGTTTCTTCGACCGCTGCATCGGGACGATGGGACTGCCAATTTATCCGACGGCCTACAACAACAACATTCAGCTGTTTCAGACACCAGATCACGTGGTGATGTTCATCGAGATGATGAACGATATCCGTGTTATTCCTCTGGACCGGCGTCCACACGGTGAGGTGCGCCAGTGGATGGGCGATTCGCGCGGGCACTGGGAGGGCAACACTCTCGTGGTCGAGACGACGCACTTTGATCGCCGGCTGACACTGGTTGGTGCCAGTCGGAACGCCAGGCTGGTCGAGCGCTTCACCAGGGTCAGTCCTGAGATTCTGGCGTATGAGTACACCGTTGAGGATTCGACCGTCTGGGAACGACCGTGGACGGCGTTGCAATCCCTGCGCAAGAGTGACGCGCCGGTCTTCGAGTATGCGTGTCACGAGGGCAACTACGCGGCAGCGAACATGCTTGCTGGGGCGCGGATGGATGAGTCGGCGGCGCGAGCCGGTCGCTGAGACGGTCACTTTCGGCAATTTCGAACATGTTTCAGTATCGGTTCGGCGGGCTTTTCTGCCAGGCCAACCAACAGACAGAGTCAGGAGCCCACATCATGCATCGCACACGCAATTCACTCGTCGCCGTGCTCATAGGCGTTGTTATCGCTCTCTCCGCTCCAGCGGTGGAGGCGCAGTCGTCGGTGGACACCCCACCGATGGCAATCACCTTTGGGTCAGTCGGCATCAACGTGGCCGATGTCGCCCGAGCCGAAAAGTTCTACACGGATGTCTTCGGGCTCGTGCGGACTTTTCAATTCCCGCCCGAAGGGGACCCGATAGAAGTTGGACTGGGACGTCCCGAGGGTGGCGGCATGGGGCTCCTGCTGGCCCGTCTGGACGACAGGCCGCTACCTGAGAGCAAGTCGCGCTATGGCCGGATCGTGATCATGACCGACGACGCGCGGGCACTGGCGGACCGAGCCATTGCGCACGGTTCGACGCTGCTGCGCGACCTCGGGTCGCCGGGAGGCCCGGTCATTCTCTTTATGAGTGACTTGGACGGCTACGAGTTCGAACTCTATCAGGCCCCGCCCGGTGGTGAGTAAGATGCGCCAACGGGTTTCAGATGTCGCTCTGGTGGTGGTGTGTCTTGTGGGGCTCACCACCGGTGGCCTCCGCGCACAGACGCCGGGGCCTTGGCAGACCTACGGAACCGAGAACGGCGAGTGGCGAAGCTATGCCGGCAACACCGCAGGGCAGAAGTATTCGCCACTCGACCAGATTGACGCCGGCAACTTCAGCCAACTTGAGGTCGCTTGGGAATGGACCACCGCGGACCAGCGGCTGAGCCGTACGACCCCGGACGGTGGTGAGTGGTCTGCTCCGCTTGCCGCGATCGTCGAGTCGCTGGTCGAGGACACCCCGAATCTGTATCGGGACGGTCAGTCGCCGAATCCGTCCCGGTTTCAGGCCACGCCGCTGATGGTCGACGGTGTGCTCTATTTCAACACGCCGCTCTCGCAGGGCGTGGCGGTCGACGCCACGACGGGTGAGACGCTCTGGGTGTTCAATCCGAAGACCTACGAAGAAGGTACTCCTTCCATGAGTGGTCCCTGGACCCAGCGCGGGGTCGCCTACTGGACCGACGGTGAGGGGGACGAGCGGATCCTCTGGGGCACGGGTGCTGGCTACCTGGTCTGTGTCCAGGCGACGTCCGGGCGACCGTGTGCTGACTTCGGACCAAACGGCAGTGGGATGGTCGATGCGATGGTTGGCATTCCGCGGGTCGCGCGGGAAGACCGCGACTATCTCAATGCGTTTCTCTACTCCATCAACTCGCCACCGATTATCGTGCGCGACCGGGTGATTCATGGTTCCCACATTGCCGACGTGCGGGTGACGAAGGAAGCCACCCCCGGGTGGGTACGGGCCTGGAACGTGCGCACCGGTGAACACGAATGGGACTTCCACACGGTGCCCAACAGCGCCGACGAGTTCGGGTCCGATACGTGGCTGAACGAATCGTGGCGCTATTCGGGCAATGGCAATGTCTGGTCGATGCTGGCCGGCGACAATGAACTGGGCTATGTGTATCTGCCGACCGGTACGGTTACCAACGATTACTACGGGGCGGACCGACTCGGCGACAACCTCTTCTCGGAGTCGATCGTCGCGGTCGATATTGAGACCGGACAGCGGGTCTGGCATTTCCAGGCGGTGCACCACGGTCTCTGGGATTGGGACTTCCCCACCCATCCAAACCTGGTCGACATTACGGTCGACGGTCGAGACATTCGGGCGTTGGCACAGGTGAGCAAACAGGGGTTCACCTACGTGTTCGACCGTGTCACCGGCGACCCGGTCTGGCCGATCGAAGAGCGGCCAGTGCCGCAGGAGACAAATCTCCCGGGAGAGGTCCCGTCGCTGACCCAGCCGTTCCCGACCAAGCCGCCGCCGTTCGAGTACCAGGGCGTGGCTATCGACGATCTCGTCGACTTCACTCCCGAGATTCGGGCGATGGCCGTGGAGGCGGTGCGCGACTTCACGCTCGGCCCGATTTTTACCCCACCGCGACGGACCGTCGAGGGAGTGACGCAGGGCACCATCCAGCGCCCGGCGATTGACGGGGGTGCGAACTGGGGCGGCGCGGGAGTGGACCCGGAAACCGGCGTCCTCTATGTGCCCTCGCAGAACCGCACATCGGTGCTGCACTTCTACGAGCCGGACCCGTCCACCGGCGCAACCATGACGATTACCCAGGCAGCGTTTGGCAGTGGCCGACAGCCGGCAATGCCGCAGGGGTTGCCCCTGTTCAAGCCGCCCTATTCGCGGATGACCGCGGTGGATCTCAATGCCGGCGAGAACGCCTGGATGCAGCCCAACGGCGACGGCAACCGGTTCCGGAACCACCCGATGCTGCGCGACCTCGACCTGCCGCCCGTCGGTGGCGATGGCAGGGGGGGACCACTAGTGACCAAGACGTTGCTGATTAGCGCACTCACCGCCGGTGGTACCGGCGACGGACCACGACTGGTGGCTCGAGACAAGGCCACTGGCGAGGTCGTCGGTTCGGTCGACCTGCCGGCCGGGGCGATCGGTACCCCGATGACTTACCGTGCCGATGGGCGGCAGCACATCGCGCTGACCGTTGGTGGTGGTCCGCGCCTGATAGCATTTGCGCTACCGGAGTAGCGAGCGACTGAAAACCTGTGTGGGGAACGGCTCCAACCGTGCCCCAAAGAACCGGAGACCCAAGATGCGACGATTGCTTTTGTTACCGTTCACCGCCTTCGCCCTGAGTCTCGTCCTCTGGACCGCCGGACTCGGCGCGGTGCAGCCCGAGATCCCACCGATCGAGGTGCACCAGATTACCGACACGCTGCACATGCTGGGCTCTGGGATGGAGACCGGCGGCAACATCGCGGTGCTGGTCGCCGAGAGCGGTGTGGTGTTGGTAGACACCAAGAACGAGGGGTACGGCCCCACCATCCTCGACCTCGTGCGTGCGATCACCGACAAGCCGGTGACCATGATCATCAACACGCACGTGCACTACGACCATAGCGGCGCCAACACCGAATTCCCCGACACCGTCCAATTCGTGGCCCACGAGAACATCCGCCGGCACTGGGCGCGCACCGACTGTCAGCCGGTGCCGACCAACTGCGACGATTTCCAGGGCGAGAACCGGAGGTATTTGCCGAAGACCACCTTCAACGACCGGCTCAGCTTGTTCGCAGGCACGCCTGACCAGATCGACCTCTACTACTTCGGACGTGGTCACACCGACGGCGACACCTTCGTGGTGTTTAAGGACGCGCGCACGATGCATGTGGGTGATATGTTCCTGGGTAAGACCCTGCCGTTCATCGACGCCGAGAACGGCAATGGCGGCAGCGCCATCGAGTTCGGTCGCACCCTGACGAAGGTCATCGACAACATCCACGACGTTGACATCATCATCAACGGGCATTGGAACACCCCGCTCGCTTGGAGCGATCTGGTCGACTACCGCGGGTTCTACATGGACCTGTACACCCAGACCCGCCGGAGCCTCGACACCGGGCTGAGCGCGGAGGAAGCGATCGCGGCGTACGAGAAGCCAGCGCAGTACAGCGAGTACAGTGCGAATAAGGGCGCCGGTCCTTTCACGGTGGACCCAATCGTTAACTACATCTACCGGGGGATCTAGAGGAGCTGACCATGAGCATCGATAGGCGTGGATTTCTGCAACGATCAGGACTGGCAGCGGCCGGCCTCGGTGCCGGTCTCGGCGGGGGTGTGGCCTCCAAGCCGGTCATGGGCGAGGAACTCCAGGACTCACGGGAGCGGAACATCAAAATCACCGGATACCGCACGCACGTCCTGGACAATATCGACCCGCCGATCGGCCACCGCAAGTGGCTCTTCCTGGAACTTGAGACCGACGCCGGTATTGTCGGCCTCGGCGAACGTGTCTCCGGCGGCGTGCTGGAACTCGGCTCGCAGGTGGCGCTACTAGGCGAGCTGATCGAGTCGGTCGTGATCGGCAAGAGCCCATTTGATGTGGAACGGATCTGGCACGACCTCTATAGCAATCCGCACGACTACCGGCACCCCGGCCTGTCAAAGACCCCAGCGATGTCGGCCATCGACATGGCGTGCTGGGACATTGTGGGCAAGGCCACCGGCCAACCCATCTACAAGCTTCTCGGCGGCAAGTTCAACGACCGGCTACGGGCCTACGCCTACCTGGACACCGCCGGCGTCTGGGAAAATCCCGAGTTGGCTGGCGTGCGTGCCCGTGAGCTGGTGGACCGTGGCATGGGCGTGTGCAAGCTCGACCCGTTTCAGCCCATTACCGGTGGCCCACGCGACTACCCACTGAAAACGATCAACCACGTCGGCCGGATTTTCCGCGCCATGCGCGACGCGGTCGGCGACGAGTTGGAAATTGGCATCGGCGCCCATGGCCAGTTCACCACCTCGTCGGCCATCCGCGTTGCCAGTATTCTCGAGGAGTTCAACCCGTTCTTCTTCGAGGAGCCGGTCTACCCGGAGAACGTCGCGGAGATGGCTCGGGTGGCGCAAATGACCACCATCCCGATTGCGACGGGCGAGCGGCTAGTCACGAAGTTCGAGTTCGCCGAGGTTCTGAACAAGCAGGCTGCCAACATCATCCAGTTAGACGTTGGCCAGTGTGGTGGTATCACCGAGTCGAAGAAGATCGCCACCATGTGCGAGGCGCACTACGCGGTGATCGCGCCGCACATGTACTGCGGGCCAATCGCGGCGTCTGCGGCCGTGCAACTTGATACCTGCTCACCCAATTTCCTGGTGCAGGAGTTCAACACCAACGACCTGCACCGCGATATCTTCGTCGAGCCGATCACGATCGAGAACGGCTTCATTACGCCGCCGACGGGACCCGGCCTGGGGGTCGAGTTGGATGAAACGGTGGTCAGGAGGCAGCTCTCCGACTGATGTGGTGGTGATGCGGTTCGAAATGAGGAGCCTGCGCTGGCCTGAAACCGAACGTGGCGACTTCGTGCATCCGGTCAACTGAGCGCTGGCATAGATACAGGAGGATCGACTCGCGAAAACCATACGATTTTGGGTAACAGACGGTAGACTGTCACCCGCTGGTTTCTTGAGTACAACCGCCGTTGTGGACTGGACATGTGATCCGGTCGTGTATGCTAGTGAGCGGACACTCACTTTTCGTGTATACTAGTGAGCGGACACTCACTTTCTATAAAGGCTTAGGTTATTAGTGTTTTTCAGGATTGTGATGAGTGCACGTTACTTGGTGTTTGTGGCAGCGCTCGTGACAGGCGCCGGCGTCGCCTCTGCCCAGTCATTTGAAGCCGACGTTGCCCCGCTGGTCCAGGCCTCGTGTGTCCAGTGCCACGGTGTGCGAACCGTCACCCCCTTGAGCTTGGCCGGGTTGGAGTTTGACCTCACTGATCGCCACACGTTTCAGGCGTGGGAGAAGGTCTATGAGCGGCTGGAGCGTGGTGAGATGCCGCCGGCGACTGCACCGCAGCCAGACCCAGCGGTCGTTGAGACGGCACTCGGCGCGCTGAAGCGGGCGTTGGTTGAGGCGAGTTTGGTCGACCGTGGTGACCAGCGCACGCCACTCCGCCGGCTGACGCGACTGGAATACGGGTACACCATTCAGGATTTGCTCCAGGTCGATGAGGCGGTCGCAGCTGAGTTGGCCACGTTGCTGCCGGCCGAGGCCGACTCTGGAGGCTTCGACACGGTGGCGGCTCACCAGAGCATGTCGCCGCTGCACGTGCAGAGCTACCTCACCGCTGCCGACCAGGCGCTCGATGCGGCGATCGCAATCGGGCCTCCTCCGCCCGTCGAGTCCTTCACGATTGAGTACGCGAAGTCCCGTGGTCTTGCTCGCAATGCGGCATGCCGAAACTTGGGATGCGGCGCCGTCAAACCGCTGGACGACGGCTTTGCAACATTCCACGAGAGTAGCTCGACGTTTCTCATGCACAGTCGGTCCGAGGGGTTCGCGGTTCCGTATCCGGGGCGGTATCGCGTCGCGATCAACGCGTATGCGTACCAGGCAAGCACCCCGGTGACGCTGACTGTCTACTTGGCGAGCGGTTCCGGGGCCCTTGCGCTGGATAACTTGGTTGGTTCGTTCGACTTTGTCGGTGACGTGCCCCGCTCGGTCGAGCTCACGCCGTTCCTGCGTCCGGGCGATACGGTCAGCCCAGCAGTGGCCGATGCCGACGCCCTCCCAGGTGACGATCCTGTGCGGTATTTTGAACCGCGCGGAAACTTCAGGGACTACAAGGGGGAGGGCATCGCGCTCAGGACGATGACAATCGAGGGGCCCCTGCTCGAGACATGGCCACCGCCGAGCACCCGGGCGCTGCTGACTGGTCTGAGCTTCGACGAGCACGGCGACGTTGTGCTCACCAAGGCCCCCTACGAGCACGTGGTGGAGATCGTCGAGCGGTTTGCCGCCCGTGCGTTTCGTCGGCCGCTCGAGGCCGGCGAGCTTGAGGCGTATGCCGGTCTCGCCGAACCGTTGCTGGCGGAGGGCCGCCCGTTCGTCGAGGCGTTACGGCTGCCACTGCGGGCCATCCTCAGCGCGCCGCCGTTCCTCTACCAGGCCGGCACATCAGGTGAACTCGACACCTTTGCTCTAGCGACGCGCCTCTCGTATTTCCTGTGGCGGAGCATGCCGGATGATGCCCTGCTGGCCCACGCTGAAGCAGGCCGGCTATTTGATGCAGCAGTCCTGGCGGCCGAGGTCGAGCGAATGCTCGACGACCCTCGGACCCAACGTTTTGTAAAGGACTTCGTAGGGCAGTCGTTCCGGCTGTATGAGCTACGGGCAACGGCGCCAGACCCGCGACTCTATCCGGAATACGACGACCGCTTGGGACAGGCGATGGAGCGGGAGACGGAACTCTTTCTCACGGAGTTGATCGCGCGTAACGAGAGCGTGGGAAGCTTGAT
>DQEK01000365.1 GCA_003533545.1 Acidobacteriota bacterium
GCGAGAGTTTCTTTAGAGGTTGGCAAGTCGGTATTCCGGGGACATACCCTGAGGCTCCAGCGTCAGCGGCGACTCAGGGGAAGGCAACCTAACCACCACGCCCGTCCGCAGAGACGACGACCCCGCGACTATAGCCGCTCACCAGAGGATGGGCAAGGTGGCGGTCACGAAATAGAAAGTCGGCTTCGGCATCGCCAAGCGACACACGATGGCCACCGATTCAGACTAGGCCAGTAATGAACCCCAAACTGACGGTTCACAAAAGCTCCACGCTATTCCTGAATGAGACGCTGCTGCCGGCCCGGGCTAGATGACCACCTGCCCGCCCAACTCAATTACAGGATTCGTTCTCATAACTCCTTAAGACATAACATGTTGAGCGCCATCGAAAGTTTGACTCCAAGGTCAGACCGCCAGTATAGTGCTCCGCAGATAGGCCGGGAGAAACGTCTCCTTCCGTCCTCGACACCAAGGCCGTGCAGGAAGACAGGCTCCTCTCCGCAGAGCAACTGCTACTGACGACGCTACTGCTCAAGGTAGCAGTCACAGCAACACTCGCAACGATGCTCGTCCGTTTCGGACAGTTTCGCCGAATTTTACTGACGGAAAAACGGGCCTGGCGGGAACGACTAACCTTCGCTTTCGCCTTTGGTATTCCGGCTAGCATTGCGGTGGCCGCGCGCTTGCTCCTCAATTACGATGCAGCGGACCTATCTCTAGCAGGCTCGTTCCTCGCCGGATTAATTGCCGGTCCGTACGCCGGAGCCATCGTCGGATGCTTAGTGGGTCTCCCAGCATTAACGGCCGGCGAGTGGATCGCGATCATTTTCGCGATCGGGTGCGGCTTCGCCGGGGGCGGCCTGCGAGAACTCTCCCCTAAGGAGGCGATATGGCACGTGACGCCATTTCTCGTCACGGCGGAACATCGTCATTCGTGGAAACTCTTCAGTCGTATTCATGTGGACTGGCAGACTACCCTGCTAGCCGCCCCCATCGCCCTGGAATTGCTGCGGCAATTACTCGGATCACGGTTCGGCGAGGCCCGCCTCTTCTACCTTGGTGCGCCCAATGCGTGGCTGCTCATTCTGATCGTGTTGACGACGGTGATGTCTGTCGCGGTACCCATCAAAATCTGGAACACCGCCAGAATCGAGCACCGACTACAGGAACAGGAAAAGCTGCTCATGGCGGCTCGGCTCGAAGCGCTCGCAAGCCAGATCAACCCGCACTTTCTCTTCAACACGCTGACTTCTATTTCGTCGTCGATCCGCTCACACCCGGAAACCGCCCGGATGCTGATCGGCAAGCTCTCGGGCTTGCTCCGGCGCCTGCTCCGCAGCCAGGACCATTTCGTTACGCTCCGCGACGAACTTGCTTCGATCGACGAGTATCTCGACATCGAGACGGTCAGATTCGGACCGACTCTCGGAGTCGAGAAGCGCATCGCCCCGGAAACATTGGACCAGATGGTTCCCAGCATGCTCCTCCAACCACTAGTCGAGAACTGCATTAAGCACGGCCTTTCACGTAAGGTAGGTGGTGGCACTATTACCATCTCAAGTCAGCGCGCCAAGGGGCACACCGTGATCGAAGTGACCGACGACGGACTGGGCATGGTCACCGATGGTGCGCCATCGGACGGAACGGGAGGGATCGGACTACGGAATGTCGATGAACGGTTACGGGTAATCTACGGAACGAACTACCATCTAAGGCTCAGTAGCGTCCCTGGCGAGGGCACCTGCGCGCGGGTGGAAATCCCGGAACTGGTCGACGTCGGGTCGGCATCAGCCTAGAATCGCTCGTGGGGACATGACCTTGCGGGTACTAATTGCCGACGATGAACAACTGGCTCGAAATGAGCTGCGTTTTCAGCTTGAACGATTCGATGGCATTGACGTCGTTGACCAAGCAGCCAACGGACCAGAGGCGGTCACCCTAGCCGAAACCTTGGTGCCTGACCTAGTACTACTTGACATACAGATGCCAGGGCTCACTGGATTCGAGGTGGCGCGACAACTGCTTGAGCGGAAAGTCTCGAGCCACGTGGTGTTCGTGACTGCCTTCGATCAGTACGCCATCGAGGCGTTCGAGGTAAACGCCATCGATTATTTGCTGAAACCAGTCGAGTCGGCGCGACTGTCACAGACAATCCAGCGGGTACAACGGCTCGTCGCGAGCGGGAGTCCAACGGATGGGGCGATTACCGAGAACGCGCTGGAGCAGATGGTTCGGTATGTCGCCGAGCGGAAAAATCACCGTCGCCGTCTAGCACTGAAGATGAACGAAAGCTTCCTCCTCGTCCAAACAGAAGATATCGTGTATGCCTCTCTGGTAGACGAGGTCATTACAGTCGTGACTACCGCCGTGACTGGTACTTCGAACTGCCGGACGCTTGATGAGCTTCATTCGCATCTCGACCCTGCGGTATTCTGGCGCGTGCATCGGTCACACCTAGTCAACATTAACAAGGTCAAGGAGATAGTTCCGTGGGTGAGTCGAAACTACATGCTAAGGATGCAAGACGAAAAGGGCGCCGAGATCCCGGTCAGCCGAGCACAAACCAAACGTCTCAGAGAGCATCTGAGCCTCTAACCCTCCTCGCTGTGAGTGAAGAGGCGAACCATGCCTGAGTTCGAACCCGAAGAACACAACTCGAGATTTGACCCGCCAAAAGGGCCCATCGAAGGCCCCGAGGACGATCGTGGACGTGACGGGCTGGTCACCACCGAGCGACCTGCGCAAAACTCACCCCTGGCGACGCTGAGCTGGCTTGGCGAAGAAGCCGTGGCGTGGGTGAAGACATTCGCCTCGGCCGCAGTCTACGCCACGCTGATCGTGACTTTCGGTTTTCAGGTCGCACGTGTGGAAGGTAAGAGCATGGAGCCGACGCTGGAGGACCAGGATCGGCTCATCGTTAACAAGGCGGTTTATCGATTTTTCGGGTTGCCGGAGGTGGGAGACATCGTAATGCTTTACTACCCCAGAGACCCTGACAAATCATTCGTAAAACGAGTAATCGCACAGGAAGGCGACACCGTACGCATCGAGGACGGGCGAGTCTATGTCAATGGGACCCTGCTGGCGGACGAGTATGTGCCACCCGACTACCGAAGCCACGAAAACCACGGCCCAGAGGTGGTACAGGAAGCCCATTTTTTCGTCATGGGCGACCACCGAAACAACAGCTCAGACAGCCGTCACTGGGGGCAAGTCCCGGAGAAGTACGTCATCGGCAAGGTACAACTGCGCTGGTGGCCACTAACAACCATGACCGTGTTTTGAATTAGTCATCGCGCGCCGTGCGTTTCGCGTACAGCGTGGCGATCGCATCCTGCCAGCGCTCTTCCACGACTCGCCGTTTCACCTTCAGAGTGGGGGTAAGTTCTCCACCGTCCACCGAGAACTCAGTCGGGAGTAGGACGAATGTCTTGATCTGTTCGAAGTTGGCTAACTCTGAGTTAGCTTGTTCCACAATCGGTACAAAAAGGGCTCGTATATCCTCTCGGCTTACGAGTTCCTCGAGTCTGGCACCGGTCGCGTCGGCCGACGCTCGCTGGACGAGGATCTGGAAATCAGGCACCAATAGTGCCGAAATAAACGGTCGCCGATCACCAATCAGCATCGCTTCTGCCACAACGGGATCACGCTTGAGCAGTGCCTCGATCGGTTGCGGCGCCACATTCTTTCCGGCAGCCGTAACAATGAGCTCCTTCTTCCGGTCGGTAATCGACAAATATCCATCCTTGTCGATTCGGCCGATATCACCGGTGTAAAACCAGCCGTCGCGAATGGTCGCTGCCGTCGCTGCCGGGTCCTCGTAGTAACCAACCATCACATTCGGACCACGAGCCAATACCTCACCGTCGTCCGCAACCCGTAACTCGACGCTAGCTAATGCTGGTCCTACCGAACCTAACTTCGGCCGGTCGAGCGGGGTCGCGGTCAACGCGGGCGAGGTTTCAGTTAGACCGTATCCTTCCAACACTGGCAACCCGATGGCGAACAGGAACTCGGCCACGTCGCGCCCAAGGGGTGCGCCCCCCGAACAGACGAAACGGAGCCGTCCCCCGGTCCGTGCCCGAATCTTCGATAAGACCAAACGATCGGCCAGAGGCCACTGCATCCGTGTCAGCGCATCCGACTCGCGCCCAGCCAGACGCGCGGTCGCCGCCGCATGGCCCACCCCGAGGGCCCACGCGAAAAGTCCTTGCCTGAATCGTGACGCGGCTGCCACGCCCTCCACAATCCGAGCCCGTATCTTCTCGTATGCCCGAGGCACTCCCGTCATAATCGTCGGACGCACCCGCTGCATGTCTCGTCCCAACGTCTCAAACGCTTCGGCAAAGGCAATCGTGGCTCCCTTATAGAGGTAAAGATAGAGCACCATCCGCTCGAATACATGGCTGAGTGGCAAAAAAGAGAGCGCGCTGTCGTCCTCGGTGACCGAAACCACCTTGTCGAGGTCGGTAAAATTCGCGACGAAATTGTGATGGGAAAGCATTACCCCTTTGGGCTGCCCTGTGGTTCCAGAAGTGTAGATGATGGTTGCTAGAGAATCTGGCTGGATCGCCTGGGCCCGTTCCTTGTATTCCCGACCGAGACCGTCCTCTGTAATCAAGCGCTGGTGGCCTTGGCCCGTGACATCGGTCAATGTCAACTCGTTGTCTCGTCCACCCTCCCCGGCATCCATTCTCACAATTTTCTCGAGTGCCGGCAGTCTCGGCCATTCCTGGCGTACCTTCGCCACCTGACTTTCGTCAGCCACCACAACGACTCGAGCACCCGAGTGGCCCAAAATGTAACCCACCTGTCCCGCCGGCAACGAGGCATAGACCGGCACTGTCACGGCACCAGCCGTCAAGATTGCTAGATCGGTGATGGTCCACTCAGGCCGGCTGTCGGACAAGATGGCCACGCGATCACCTCCCCCTACTCCGAGCCCCTGGAGACCCAAGCTAAGGTCGCGTACCTCGTCAAACAGTTCGCGGCTCGATCGATCGACCGTGGTGTCACCGACACAACGGCGAACCAGTACCGGCTTCGGGTAACGGCCCGAGACGTGGAAGGGCAGTTCGGCCAACGTCCGAATAAGTGGGTCAGTCACTCGCGCCGGCGGTAAGTACCGCTTCGCCCCCCCGTTTTCTCGATGAGTCTGATTTCACCGATCACCATCGTCTTGTCCACCGCTTTCACCATGTCGTAGACGGTCAAGGCGGCAGCTGCTACCGCGGTAAGCGCCTCCATTTCGACCCCAGTCTTCGCGGCAGTGCGTGCGCGCGCCTCGATCTCGTACCCATCCTCCTTGGGATGCAACTCGACATCGACGTGCGACAGCTCCAGTGAATGACACAACGGAATCAGGTCTGCCGTCCGCTTAGCAGCCATAATGCCCGCCAGACGGGCCGCCTGCAGTGGGTCTCCTTTAGCGATGCGACCACCGCGAATCAATTTGAGCGCACTGGGGGCGACGGTGATCGACCCACGCGCCACCGCCTCACGACTAGTCACGGCCTTGTCACTGACATCGACCATGCGGACATTGCCCTCAGCATTCACATGCGA
>DQEK01000315.1 GCA_003533545.1 Acidobacteriota bacterium
CGTGATGGTGCCGGTGGTCCAGTAGAGCATCACGTTGGTCAACAATTCGTCCTTTGTGAAGACCGATTCGATATTGCCTCCACAGTCGCACCAGGTCCTGAATTTTTCGACGATCCACGCGGCTAGGCCAGCCGGGGAATCATTCAACCCGTAGCCGAGTGTCTGCGGTTTAGTGCCCTGAATACGGCTGTAGCCGCGTTCCGTACTCATGAACTGTTGTCGCTCACGCAACCGCACGAGCTCTTCCTCCGCTACGCCCTCGTTGGGATTGTCCGGGTCCGGCGGCGAGGCGCCCGTCACGAAGTTGAGATGAGCGCCCGTGACGTGCTCGGCATCGTTGAAGGCCGTCCACCGGCTGATGATTCCGCCCCAGTCTCCTCCCTGTACCCCATACCGGTCATACCCGAGCCTGGCCATCAAGGCCGCGTTGATCGCGGCCATCTTCTCCGGTCCGTAGCCTGGGACTCGTGGGATGCCGGAGAAACCGTATCCAGGTAACGACGGCGCGACGACGTGAAACGCATCGCTGGTATTGCCCCCGTGGGCTTCCGGGTCGGTCAGCGGGCCGATGATTTTCGTGAACTCGACGATCGAACCCGGCCAACCGTGCGTGATCAGCAGCGGAACAGCGTTCGGAATCGGAGAACGTTGGTGAATGAAGTGCAGATCAAGGCCGTCGATCTCTGTCTTGAACTGATCGAGGCTGTTGAGTTGGCGCTCCTGACTCCGCCAGTCAAACTCGTCTTGCCAGTACTCGACTAACTCACGGAGATACGTGAGTTCGGTGCCGTAGTCCCACCCGACGCTGTCGAGCTGATCCGGAAATCTGGTGCGCGCCAGCCGGACTTGGAGGTCCTCCAGTGTGTCTTCGGGAACCGCGATCTCAAACGGACGTATGGCGGTCGGCGTGTATGGCACCTGCACGTCTTGCTCGGTGTCGCCGCTCAGGCCACTTGACCGGCCAACGCCTGGTTGCCCACAGGCCGCCAAGATCGTCATTCCCAGGATCGCCGGTACGGTTCGCCCGAAGGTCATTGACTGTGTTGCCAGTCTGGCGCCTCCCGCCATTAGGAGTGTGTCCGTGCGGTAGGCACCATGCTAGCTCGCAGCGGTCTCACGGGCGGCGCGTTCCCGGTCTCTCAGCTCGCGACGGAGAATCTTGCCAGAGGCGACCTTCGGGATGGCATCGATGAACTCGACCCGCCGGACTTTCTTGTGGGGAGCGACGCGATCAGAAACATGGGTCATGATCGCGTCGCCGGATACCTCGGCGCCAGGTTTTACGACGACGAACGCCTTCGGAATTTCGCCAGCCTCTACGTCTGGCACCGGGATGACCGCCACGTCGGCCACGGCCGGGTGCGCTTGGATGATGCCTTCGAGTTCGGCTGGTGCGACCTGCATCCCTTTGTACTTGATGAGTTCTTTTACCCGGTCCACCACGAAGAGATAGCCGTCTTCGTCGGCGCGGCCGATGTCTCCCGAGTGGAGCCAGCCGTCCTCGTCGATCATGTCGCTGGTGGCCTCGCTGTTGTTTAGGTAGCCCTTCATTACTTGCGGTCCACGGATCCAAACTTCGCCTAGTTGGTCGGCGTCGGCATCGACGTTCGTACCCAAGTCCACGATTCGGTATTCGGTGTTGGGTAGCGCGAAGCCCACCGACTCGTGCTTGATTTCCCAGTCTTTTCCGTTGGCGTGGGTCACGGGGCTCGTTTCGGTCAGACCATATCCCTGCCGAAGCATGACGCCGTGGCGTTCGATGCACGCCTTGGCCACGGGGGCTGGTAAGGGCGCGGCACCAGACAGAATGTTGCGCAGTTTCGAGATGTCGTAGTTGTCGACCAGTGGATGCTTGGCCAGCGCGAGCACGATGGGTGGTACCAGATAGGCCATCGTGACACCGTGCTTCTGAAGCAACTCGAGGAATTGCTCAAGATCAAATCTCGGCATCGTTACGATGGTAGCGCCAGCCCGAAGCGCGCCACTCATGATCACGACCATGCCGTAGATGTGATAGAACGGCAAAATTCCAATCAGGACTTCTTCGTCGGACAGTTGTTCGACGGAATGTGTTTGGCACAGGTTGGAGACTAGGTTGTGGTGGGTCAGCATGACCCCCTTGGGTAAGCCCGTCGTGCCACTTGAGTAGGGGAGAGACACTAAGTCCTCCATCGGGTCGATCTCCACCACGGGTGGCTCATCTGTTCCCTGCATCAGCGACGCGAACGGCGTCGCGCCCTCTGCCTCACCGAAGACGAAGACCTCCTGGACGGCGGTGCCCTTGACGGCTTCTTGTGCTTTATCAAGAAACTGCGGGATGGTGACTAGAAACTTCGCTTGTGAGTCGGTGAGTTGACGTTTCAACTCGTCCGGCGTGTAAAGCGGATTAACCGTTGTGTTGGCGCCCCCAGCCGCGGCAACGCCAAAGAATGCGATGGCGTATTCGGGGATGTTTGGGCTGTAGATGGCGAAGACGTCGCCTTTACGAAACCCGCGTGCTGCGAGTCCGGTCGCCGTCCGACGCACGGCGCCCACAAGCTGGCTGTAGGTGATTGTCCGTCCAGTTGGACCGTCGATGAGTGCCGGTTTATCGGCGTATTTCTCCGCGCGCTCGAACAGGAAATCCTGAAGCGGCACGTTCGGGATGTCTACATCAGGGTAGGGGCTTCGATAGATCATCGTCGTCTCCGAGAATACGCCGTTGGTCCGATGTGAGCTGTATCCGTGCCGTATAGCGTATGTCAGCCAGGAGTGCAGACAAAGGGGGCATTGCGCTTTGCTATGTCACTTGCGTGCCACCGTCAACGGGAATGACCGCACCGCTCGTGTAGGCGCCGGCCCGGGATGCGAGGTAGACGGTGATCCCGACCATTTCTTCAGGACGGCCGATGCGGCCTAGAGGACAGTTTTGCTCAATTTGCTTCCGGAACCGGGCGAGCGGCGTTTTGGTCATCTTGCTCTCAAAAAATCCGGGTGCGACGGCGTTGACCGTGATGTGGTTCGACGCCAGTTCGAGAGCAAGCGCCTTCGTCAGGTGGTGCACGGCGGCCTTGCTCGCCGAGTATGGGAACGTGCCAGTCTGCAGCACGGTCGGGATCTTGAGGCCGTCCATCGACCCGATGTTAATGATGCGCGAGGGATCGTCCGGCGACGCGCCGGCGATGAGCAGTGGGGTCAGGTCGCGGGTCAGAAAGAAAAGCGCTGTCAGATTAAGTTCGACGACTTTACGAAACCCGTCCTCTGGGAATTCCGTGAAGGGCGCTCCCCACGCGGCGCCAGCGTTGTTGACGAGAATGTCTAGTCGTTCGGCCCGTTGGGTCAGTTCTCCGACCAGACGGGCCCGGTCTGCGTCGTTCGCGAGATCGGCCGGCAGGGAATGGCACGGGCCCAGCTCCGACAGTTCGCCCGCGACCTGGTCGCAGACCGCCGCTTTACGCGACGAGATATAGACGGTTGCCCCGGCCTGCAGATACCCTTCCGCGATCATCTTGCCAATGCCCCGGGAGCCGCCGGTCACGAGCGCGACCTTGCCGGTGAGATCGAAAAGTGTGGAAACGTCGATGGCGTTGTTGTGCGCTGACACGGTCCCTCGATTTCTTTCAAGCTCGGTCTGTCATTCCACCTAAAATTCTTCACCGAATTCGATCAGCGTTTTGGACGGTGGGAGCGCGCCCTCGGTCGAAGTACCTCGGCTGCGTGTCCTTCGGCTATCACTGTGCGACCAGTCGTCTCGAGCAGCAGCGTCAGTAGCAGAGTCATGGGCGTGACTTTTCCGGCAGAGACCGACGCTCCATCGCCGTCGTGTGATCGTCTATTGCTCGGCGAGTGGGATAAACAACGAGATCCGGTCGTCACTGCCGACCGCCCGAGAAATGTGTCCTTGGCCCGTGACGTCCTCGGCCAGCAGGATGTGGCCAGGGTGGAGCTGGATCTTGGTGCCGTCGCCGATCTCAACCTCACTCGTGCCGCTGAGCGTAATCACGTACTGCTTGCGTGGTGCGGTGTGCCAGTCGATGAAGTAATCGGACGACGTCCGACGGAACTGCAGGCTCGTGACGTCGACCGTTTCCGACAGTTCGGTGGCGCCACGCTGCATGCCGAGCGGAACCTCATACTCCTCGGCGTGGGTCGTGCCGTCCGACCCCGTGTAGATGCGGGTCACCTTGATCGGTGTCCGTTCCTGTGCGGCCGCATGCGTGTCTGTGGTCCAATGCAGACCAACGATGGCTAGCGTCGGTATCCAACCGAACGCGACAACAGCGGTCGCGATCTTGTGTCCTGATGTCATGGTCGCCTCCGTTCTACGTCAGATGATGTGAATCTGCGCCGATTATAGAGCTCATCGCATCATCCGGCGGGTTTAACCCGTGCACGCGAGGCCCAGTTCCGGTCTGGACCGAGACCGCACTTGGGGATTACGCTGGGGCTCACTTGCGGGGACTACCGATGAATAAGCAGCACGTACGCGCGTGGGCACTGTTTGACTTCGCCAACTCGGTCTACCCGGCGGTAATGACGACCGCGGTTTTCCCGGTCTTCTACGTCACCTTTGTGGTGGGAGAAGAAGGAGGGGTCGGCGAACTCTGGTGGGGCCGGGCGGTGTCGGTGTCGGCTCTGGTCGTGGCGGTCTGTTCACCGCTCTTGGGTGCTATTGCGGACCGCGGAGGGGTCCGTAAGCGATTCATGCTTTTTTACACAGCCGTCTGTCTCGTCGGTGTGGCGATGATGTCGACACTCGGCGAGGGCATGGTCGTGCAGGGGTTCGTGTTGTTCCTTCTGGCCAATGTTGGCTTCGAGAGCGCGCTGGTCTTCTACAACGCGTACCTGCCAGATATCGCTCCGCCGGAGAAGCAGGGCTGGGTGTCTGGTCTTGGCTTCGGCGTGGGCTATCTGGGGTCCGCTCTCGGCCTTTTGATGGTCCTTCCGCTGGCGGCAGACCGGATCGAGTTGGTGTGGCCTCTCGTCTCGATATTTTTTCTGGTTTTCGCGTTGCCAGCTTTCTTGGTCCTGCCGAAGGACCAGCCGACCGAGATGACCGTGGCGCAGGCGGCCCGGTGGGGGGTGACCAACTTTCGAGAAATCGTGAGGGAGGTGTGGGAGTTTACTGAGCTGCGCAATTTCCTCCTTGCGTTCTTCTTCTACATCGACGGCGTGCTGACCGTCATCGTTATGGCTGGCGTTGTCGCGACGGAGACATTCGGGTTCGATCAGCAAGGCACGATCGTACTGTTTCTTATCGTGCAGCTTTCCGCACTAGTCGGGGCGTTTGCGCTGGCGACACCCACGGACCGCTACGGCCCCAAGCGGGTATTAAACGGCGTGCTCGCGCTTTGGGTCTTTGTTGGGGTGGCGGCCTACTTCATTCAGAGTCAGACCCTGTTTTACGGCATGGCCATCTTGGCCGGTTTGGGGTTGGGTTCGGTCCAAGCGGCCAGCAGGACCTTCTTATCGTTGCTGGTTCCGGGCGGGCAAGGCAGCGGCCAGGCGGCCAGGATATTCGGTTTCTACGCACTTTGCGGCAAGGCGTCGTCCGTCATCGGGCCGATGCTGTTCGGCTACGTGACCGTCTGGGCTGGTGGGAACCAGCGACCGGCGTTTCTGGCGCTGACCGGGCTGTTCCTCGTGGGATTGGTGTTGTTACAGCGTGTCGCTGACCCCCGCCTCGCTTCCGACTAGCGGTCGCGCAGGCCGGCGCAAGGCTCGGCGTTCCCATTCACGCGGTGTCGTCGATCGGTGCGGGCGCTACGCCCTCCGTGTCAAACACTTCGCGCGCCAAGCGAAATGCTTCCACTCCGGCCGGGATGCCACAGTAGATCGCGACCTGCAGCAGAGTATCTCGGATCTCCTCCACAGTGCAGCCGTTGCGTAACGCTCCGCGCACGTGGGTCTTGAATTCGTGACTCCGGTTCAGCGCCGAGATCATCGCGAGGTTGATCAGGCTGCGCTGGCGATCATCGAGGGTCGTTCGGGTCCAGACGGTTCCCCAGCAGTATCGGGTTACCAGCTGTTGGAATTCGGTGTCGAAGCTGTCGAGTCCGTTCAACGCTCGGTCGACATAGTCGTCGCCGAGCACCTTACGTCTCGCGGTTAGTCCTTCTTCATGTGACTCGGTGGACATGAGTGGTGTCTCTCCTTTCTGCTGGACATGGGCCGCGAGTGTACCATTCACCCCGGACGGCGCTTGTCGGGTGGGGTTCACGTTGGGCACTACCGTGACGGTGCGTCAGGAGGCCGAGGATGGATTTCACACTAACTGAGGAGCAGCGGGCCTTGCAGGCGACGGCGCGTGAGTTCGCGCGTGGAGAGATGGCCAGGGTGGCGGAAGAACTTGAGCGCAACGCGACCCCGTTGTCGCGAGATTGGTTAAAACGCTATGCAGAGATGGGGTTTCTCGGTGTGAACGTGTCGGCCGGACATGGGGGGCTCGGACTTGGGAACCTGGACGCGTTCGTGGTGCTTGAGGAGTTCGCCAAGGTGTCGTCGGCCGTGGCGTTCCCGATCTTCGAGTCGGTGGCTGGACCGGTGCACGCCCTAGCCCATTTTGCAGATGAGGGGTTGAAACAGCGGGTGATTCCGGCGGTCTGCGCGGGGGAGATGATCGTTGCCGTGGCTATGTCCGAACCGGAGGCAGGGACGGCCCTGACGGACCTACGGACGCGCGCGGAGATACGCGGTGATCGGATCGTGATTAATGGTTCTAAACGCTGGTGTTCGGGTGGCGGACACTCCGATGCGTATCTGGTCTATTGCCGGTTGTCTGACAAACCGGGCGCCAAAGGGATCGGTGCCGTTTTCGTCGAGAAAGAAGCAACCGGATTGACGTTTGGGGAGCAAGAGCAGCTCATGGGGTTTCGTGGTATTCCCGAAGCAGATCTCTACTTCGATGAAGTGTCGGTACCGGCGGATCATCTCGTGGTCCCAGCCGGGGGGTTCCCTAAACTGATGCAGGCGTTCGATCTCGAGCGCTGTGGCAACGCCACGATGGCGCTCGGTCAGGCCTCTGGGGCGCTTGAAGATGCTCTGGTGTGGGTACAAGACCGGCAACAGTTCGGTAAACCAATCGTGGAGTTTCAGGCCGTACAGCTAAAACTAGCTGAGATGGCCATGCAGGTCGAGGCATCGAGGATGCTCATCTATCGCGCCGCGCAAGGTGCGGAAGGGGGCCTTCCGTCTGTCCTCGATTCGAGCATTGCCAAGTGCGTGTCGAACGAGTCTGCCAGGAATGTGACCAGTGCTGCGGTGCAGCTGATGGGTGGATATGGTTACTCCCGTGACTACCCGATGGAGCGACGTCTACGCGACGCGTGGGGATGGGGTATCGCGGGAGGCACCATTGACATCCAGAAAGTCAACATCGCGTCGGCACTTGTGGGACGCCGGTTCGACCAGCGTCGATAAACGGTCCATTTCGACGATCAAACGGGAAACCGCTCTAGCCCCGGCCGCATCCCTTCACGCATCGGCGTTCGAGCCGTGTTCATCATCATTGCGAGCAGCGAGTAATAGCCTAGGAGGCCGACCGTGTCGACGATGCCTTGTTCACCGAACAGGTCCGCTGCCCGTGCGTAGGTTACGTCGCTCACACGCTGGTTGCGTAGTAGTTCCACGCAGAAGTCGTAGAGGGTCGACTCCTCGTTGGTCATGTCGGTCGGCCGTCGGCCGTCGGCTACCGCCTCAATGACTAGGGGACCGAGGCCCGCTGTCGCTGCCTCGGTCGAGTGAACACCCCATTCGAACTGCTGGCACCAGTGTCGGGCCGAGATCAAGATCACCAACTCGCTCAGCTGGCGCGGGAGCGCGCTTCGGTACCGTAAGTATTCGCCGACGCGCTGTACCTTGCCGAGGAGTTCGGGGCTGCGTAGGAGCGGGATAAAGGGGCCCTCGAAGACGGTGGTGTTTCGCACCTGCTTATAGTCGTTTACGGCGTCGCGCTGTGCGGCGGTCATGTCGGCCGCAAGTATGGGTGGCATGCGATCGGTTGAGTTCACACCAGCTCCTTCCTCGTCCCGCCTCGGAGGTGGGCGGGAGCGACAATCGTATAATGAGGGCTACCGCTGTTCGACGGCACAGTTACGGGCGGTGGGCCGTCACCGTCCGTGCGGGATGGTCGAGCGCACCGACCGGCTCGGTCGGAACGGTGCAACCTCCGGACGCATTGCGAAAGGGCTAGTGGCTGTGTTTGGACCACGGATTACCTAGGCGCTTACATGCCATACCAGGAACTCTTCAAGCTTCACGGCCAGGTGGCCGTCGTGACCGGGTCATCCAAGGGGATCGGGCGGGTCATTGCTGAAGCGTTTGCCGAGGCGGGTGCCCAAGTCGTAGTGTCGAGTCGTCGGCTAGAGAGTTGCCTGCCGGTTGCCGACTCCATCAATGCGGCTGGGGGCGAAGCGGTAGCGATTCCATGTCACATGTCGCACCTGGACCAGATCGAGGGACTCGTCGACGAAACGCTGGAGCGTTGGGGAAAGATCGACGTGCTCGTTTGCAACGCGGCGGTGAACCCGCACTTCGGCCCTATGGCGACGGTCACCGAGGCGGCCTACGACAAGATCATGGCTACCAACGTGAAGCACAACCTTTGGTTGTGCAACCGGGTGTTGCCGCAGATGGCTGGGCGGAAAGATGGCTCCATTATCATCGTCTCGAGCATTGGTGGACTAAAGGGGCACGACACACTCGGTATCTACGCCATGTCGAAAGCCGCGGATTTCCAGTTGGCGCGAAACTTGGCCGTCGAGTGGGGGCGGAGCAACATCCGGGCGAACTGCATTGCGCCAGGGCTCGTTCGCACCGATTTCGCGCGCGCCCTCTGGGATGACCCCGACCGACTCAAAGAGGCGACGGCCACCTATCCGTTGGGGCGGATCGGTGAGCCGGAAGACCTGGCTGGCGCGGCTCTGCTCCTGGCATCTCCAGCCGGCCGATTCATTACTGGACAGGTTCTGGTGGTTGATGGCGGTGCGACCATCTCATCCGGCCGATACACCTAGAGAAAATGTGTTCGTCGCCGGTTGGACCTGAGGATCGGTTGTGCTGTTTGTGAACCGGTGCTGGTGGCACGGTGAGCCGGATGAATCGCGGCGATGGTAGCATGTTCGAATATGGCGCCGAGCTGAGTTTTACGGGGACGCCCGGTTTGTTCCAGTAGCACGACTGAATTGTGGATTACGCATGAACTTACAAATGTTTGTCCTATTGCACTTGGTGTCCGTGATTCTGCTCTCAGGCGTGACGTTTGCCGCGTTCGCTGCGCCGGTGGAGGAGAATCGCCGAAAGTACCTGATGAGGTCCGGTGCGCTGAGTTTGCTGGTGTTTCTCAGCGGCTTCGGCGTGATGGGGATGATGGGACTTGGATTTCCTGGCTGGGCCCTGGTGAAGGTGGTCTGCTGGCTCGTGCTGTCCGGGTTGACCGGCATGGCGTTCCGGATGACTGGCCAGGTCCCAATGCTAGCGGCCGTAGCCACCGTCGTTATTGTGATCGCGGTGACGATGGTGACCTACAGGCCATTCTAGGTTGGGGGACCTAGCTTACCGGCGTTCGGCGTCGATGAGCACTACGCCTTTCCTGGCCAGGTCACGTACCCGTTCGTCGTAGCCTGCGAATCGTCGATCTTGGGTCTGTCCGCGCAGGTAGCGGATATAGATCTGTTGGACGATGACGACCAGCTTGAACACGCCGAAGACGTGATACCAGGCGATGGCGTCTACATTCAGGCCGGTCCGTTCGGCGTAACGGGCGACCACTTCCGCTCGGGTTGGGAACCCAGCGTGATTGGTAGGCATGCGCGATACGTAATGCCAGCGCGGATCGTCGTCTACTTCATTCCAAAAATTCAGGAGATACCCGAGGTCCATCAGCGGGTCGCCGCGAGTGGTCATGTCCCAGTCGAGCACCGCGACCGGGGTGGCCAGGTCGTCGGTGTCTACCATCAGGTTGTCCAGTTTGTAGTCATTGTGCAGTAGTGCGGTGGCTTGGGCAGTTGGCATTGCGGCTTTCAGCCAGCGCAGCATGTGATCGACGTCTGCAATCTCTTGGTCCTTGGCCGCGTGCCACCGACGGTCCCACCCGTCGACCTGCCGTTGAATGAAGCCGTCCGGTCGACCCAGCGTCTCCAGTCCAACTGACACGGGGTTAACCTGGTGCAGGTCGGCCAGTACGTCGACCACCATGTGACCGATGCGGCGGTTAAGGGCAGGGTCATCGGCGAACTGTTCTGGCAACTCTTGACGGATGACGGTGCCACGTCGCCGCTCCACGACGTGAAAATCGACACCGAGTATGGCGGGGTCTGTACACAGGGCGTAACTGCGGGGTGCCAGCGGAAAGACCTCGCCAAGCCTTGCGAGCACGCGGTGCTCACGCTGCATGTCGTGCGCACTTGGTGCAATCGGACCGAGAGGCGGACGCCGAAGCACGTACTCGCGCGCACCGAATTGCAGCAGGTAGGTCAGGTTGGCGTGTCCGCCTCCGAACTGTCGCAGTGCGAAGGGACCGGTGGCGTCCGGTAGGTGCGCCCGTAACCAAGGTTCGAGCCGCGCTACATCGAGTTGCTCATCAGCCCGAACGGCGATGACCTCGGGGTCGGATATGGGCGGTGCCACTGGCTCACGCAATCTCGAACAGGCCGGCGGCGCCCATGCCGCCACCGATGCACATCGTGATAACCACGTGCTTTGCACCGCGACGCTTGCCTTCGATCAGCGCGTGACCCACCAGACGTGCTCCACTCATACCGTAGGGATGGCCGACGGAGATCGAACCGCCGTCGACGTTCAGTCGTTCCATTGGGAGCCCGAGGCGGTCTCGGCAGTAGACCGTTTGTACGGCGAATGCCTCGTTCAGTTCCCAGAGGTCGATATCGTCAACGGAGAGTCCGTTACGCTCAAGCAGTTTGGGGACGGCGAACACGGGGCCGATGCCCATCTCGTCGGGTTCACACCCGGTTACGACTAATCCCCGGTAGACACCGAGAGGCTCGAGTCCGCGCTGCGCGGCGAGCGCCCCGTCCATAACCACGCATGCCGAGGCACCATCGGAGAGCTGACTGGCGTTGCCGGCGGTGACGCATTTGTCCTCGCCCATCACGGGTTTCAGCCCGGACAGTCCCTCCAGGGTGGTGCCCGGTCGGTTCCCTTCGTCGCGCTCGAGGGTCACCGTTTCATCGTGGGTCTCCCCCGTGGCCTTGTCCGTCACCACCTTTGTGGTCGTGAGCGGCACGATCTCGTCGTTGAAACGACCTGCGTCCTGCGCCGCTGCGGTTCGTTGCTGGCTGGTCAACGCGTATTCGTCCTGTGCGTCTCGGGAGATACCGTAGCGACTCGCCACGACTTCTGCCGTGTCGATCATGCTCATCCAGAGCTCCGGTTTGTGGCGCATCAGCCACTCCTCGGTGAAATGTTTTTGATTGAGATTGTTCTGGACGAGGCTGATCGACTCGACGCCGCCAGCCACCAGAATCGGTGCCCGATCGACTAGCACCCGTTGGGCCGCCACGCTGATCGCCTGTAATCCCGAGCTGCAAAACCGATTAATCGTGGTGCCGGCAGTGGTGACTGACAGGCCGGCCCGAACGGCGGCCAGTCGCGCTACGTTGTGGCCGGTTGCTCCCTCGGGTAGTCCGCATCCGATGACAACGTCTTCCACGTCGGCCGGGTCGATCCCGGCCCGCGCGACGGCATGGGTGATGGCGTGTGCCGTCAGAACGGCACCATGGGTCTTGTTGAAAGCGCCCCGAAACGCCTTCCCAATGGGGGTTCTCGCGGTCGAAACAATGACGGCGTCAGGCATGAGTTGAGATGTCCTCCAGGCGTCAGACCAATCCACTTCGCGTGCGTTGCGCGCCTATACTAGCAGTCCAATCGGCTGAAACGGGGAAGCAAAAAGGCGGAGGGGAATCATGCGTGTCATCAACGGCCTTGACGAACTGGAGGCGTTGGTCGGCCGGGAGTTGGGAACTAGCGAGTGGTTGTCTGTCACTCAGGAGATGGTCGACCGGTTTGCGGAGGTGACTTTGGACCCGCAATGGATTCACATCGACGTAGAGCGAGCAGCGCGTGAGTCGCCCTACGGCACCACAATCGCCCACGGGTTTCTGACCTTGTCGTTGGTGCCGCATTTCAGACGGCAGATTGCCGAAGTGCGGGGCATCTCGCGCGTGATCAACTACGGAGTGAACAAAGTGCGTTTTCCGAACGCGGTGCGTGTTGGTGCGCGAGTGCGTGGGGTGCAGGCGCTCCTGACAGTCACCCGGAGTGACCCCGAGTCGGCTCGACTGGTCAGTCAGGTGGTAGTGGAGATCGAGGGTGAAGCGAAACCGGGGTGTGTTGCCGAGACAGTGTCGCTGGTGTACGAGTAGTACCGGAAGCAACCGATGGGTGCGGCTTCGCGGAGTGGGCTGCGTCGGCAGCGGTCAATTGCCGGTGCCTTTTTTCAATTCGAGTCGCGCGACGGCTCGGCTATGTACTTCGTCCGGACCGTCGGCTAGGCGCAGCGTCCGCGCGTGTGCCCAGGCCGCAGAGAGCCCGAAGTCCTCGCAGATTCCGGCGCCGCCGTGGACCTGGATCGCACGGTCGATGACCCTAAGCGCCATGTTCGGTGCGACCACTTTGATCATTGCGATTTCTGCGCGGGCGCTCTTGTTGCCGACGGTGTCCATCATGTGGGCCGCCTTCAGTGTCAGTAGGCGAGCCTGTTCGATTTCCATGCGCGAGCTGGCAATTTGCTCCAACACGACCCCCTGCTCGGCGAGTGGCCGGCCGAAGGCCACCCGGGTCTTGGCCCGTTTGCACATTGCTTCAAGCGAACGCTCTGCCAACCCGATTAGCCGCATACAGTGATGGATACGGCCGGGGCCTAAGCGGCCCTGGGCAATCTCAAACCCGCGCCCTTCACCCAGCAGCAGATTGACGGCCGGTACGCGCACGTCCTCAAACGTGATCTCGAAATGGCCGTGGGGCGCGTGGTCATAGCCGAACACGGTGAGGGGGCGCACGAGCGTGATGCCCGGGGCGTCGGCTGGTACCAGAATCATCGATTGCTGCTGATGTTTGGCCGCGCGTGGGTCGGTTTTCCCCATCAGAATGAAGATCTTGCAACGGGTGTCGCCGGCGCCAGATGCCCACCATTTATGCGCATTGATGACGAAGTCGTTGCCATCCCGTTCGATACGGGCGCCGATGTTGGTCGCGTCCGATGAGGCTACCGCTGGCTCGGTCATGGTGTAAGCCGAACGAATGCGGCCCTCGAGTAGCGGGGTGAGCCACTCATCGCGCTGGGCGTTCGTACCGTATCGCACCAACACTTCCATGTTGCCGGTGTCTGGTGCTGAGCAATTGCAGGCCTCCGGTGCAATCGGTGACCGGCCCATAATTTCGCAAAGCGGCGCGTACTCAAGGTTGGTAAGGCCGGCGCCGTGAACGCTATCTGACAGGAATAGGTTCCACAGGCCGGCCGCGCGCGCGGAGGCCTTCAACGTCTCCATGATCGGCGGCGATTCCCATCGGTTGGCCGCGGAGGCGACCTGGTCGGCGTAGACCGTTTCGTTGGGATAGATCGTCTCCTTCATGAAGGCCAGGAGACGCTGCCTGAACTCGTCGGTGCGTGACGTAAATGAAAAATCCATGGGTGTGACCGCGCATTGGTAGGTAGGAGGCCAAGAGGGCCGCCCGAGTTGTGACAGTATAAACCGCTGGCTATTTGGTTATTCTTGACAAGTTTTGGTCCCTCCACCGTGGGGCTGAACGTCGTCGTGGATGGCTCGGACATTCGGCCGGCGGTAGTACGCTGCCGACGGGACGCGGACCCCCTGCGTAGGGCGACAAAGCCGACATCGTTCGTCGATGCCACGGAACGCCCAGTTTCTTCGGTCTGTGGCGTCAGAGAGGCGCATGCGCGTGGGAAGGGGCGCGCACGGTGGTCCGGGTGCGCACCTTCCGCCGATCAAGAATTTTCTTAGACTTTTTTGCCTGATCAGCGATACTTGACGCGGTGTATTCTGTATTCGTGACGTGGGTTTGCGTGCGGAGGGGGATTCGATGCGAGTGTTGACGACGCTGACGGTTGCAGGTGTGCTGGCGGTCGTGTTGGGTGTGGCGGGTAACGCCGTGGCGGCGGAGGGGACACCGACGTTCGCCAAGGATGTTGCGCCTATTCTTTACGAGAATTGCGTGACGTGCCATCGGCCAAACCATTTGGCACCTATGTCGCTGATCACCTACGACGACACTCGCCCTTGGGCGCGTGCGGTCAAGAGTAAGGTGGTGTCGCGTGAAATGCCACCGTGGGGTGCAGACAGCAGCATCCGGGCCTACGAGAACGACCCCAGTCTCACGCAGGACGAGGTCGACACGATCACGGCCTGGGTTGATGGCGGGTCCCCACGGGGGAATGACGCTGACCTGCCGAGCGTTCCCCAGTTTGCAGAAGGTTGGTCGATTGGTGAGCCAGACCTAATCTTCACCATGCTTGAGCCGTTCGAGATTCCAGCTGACGGCACAGTGCCCTACTCCTACGTCACAGTGCCGACCAACCTTAAGCAGGACACCTGGATCTCGGCACACGAGTTCAGACCGGACGACCGTCGGGTGTTGCACCACGTCATTTCTGAGGTCTTGGAGGACGACGGAAAGCCAGCCACGGGTGAAGCGAAGCTTCGTCGGGATAGCGAGCGGACCAGAGCACGTGGTGCGCGTGTTGGCGGCTACGTGCCGAATCGACTCGGTACCGTCTACCCGGAGGGGGTGGCCGTCAGGCTTCCGGCCGGTGCCGACATCGAAGGCCAGATGCACTACACGACCATCGGTGAGCCGACAACCGACCAGAGTAGTTGGGGTGTGGTGCTGACGAGAGAACCGGACGAGTCGATTCGCCGCGCTGGTGGCGGTCAGGTGGCGAACCTCATGTTCCGAATTGAGCCCGGAAGCCCGGCCCATGAGGTGACTGCTAGCCGGAAAATAGAATCCGACACGTACCTGTCGACGATGATGCCGCACATGCACGTGCGTGGGAAGTCGGCGAAGGTTATTGTCAAGTATCCCGACGGCCGTGAAGAAGTGGCCCTTTCGGTCCCCAATTACGACTTTGAGTGGCAGTTGAACTACCAGCTCGAAGAGCCGATGTTTCTGCCAGCCGGGTCCGAGCTGCAGACCGTACTGACCTACGACAATTCGACCAATAATCGTCACAATCCTGACCCGACTGCCACGGTGGGCTGGGGTGATCAGACCTGGGAAGAGATGATGTTGACCTTCTACGGCACCGTCGACGGGCCTGCTTCGGAATAGTCGAACCGTTTCGGTTGCCGTATAGCGTATCGACGGCCGGGTGCACTGGAGCATCCGGCCGTTTTTGTGTTCTGGCCTACCGTGGGTCTCCTAGCCGGGGGGGGGCGGCATGTTCCGTCAACCAGGGCAGGGCGGCGCGTGCGTTTGCCAGGCGGTCATTCGATTCGGATCCACACCGCGTGTTGTGACACATTCAAGAACCGACTGGCCCATTTTCACGACCGCACTCGTCACATTGTTGGCGATTGCGGGGCCGTTGATGCTCTGGCCCGAAGCCAGCGGCCGACTGGTCGACACGGTCTATCAATTCCTTACCTCCCAACTTGGCGTCGTCTATATCTGGGCCGGTAACGCTGTGTTCGGCTTCGTCCTGTGGGTGGCGTTGAGTCGACACGGTCGTCGGGTGCTCGGAAGGCCCGGGGTGTCGCCTAGGTTCTCGACGGCGAGCTGGGTCTCAATGGTGTTTTGTGCCGGGGTGGCCACCGGCATCCTTTACTGGGGTACCGTCGAGTGGGCGCACTACTATGTCGGCCCACCGTTCGCTATAGAGCCCAGGTCGACTGAGGCGGTCGAGTGGGCCGCGACGTACGGCATGTTTCACTGGGGGCCGACGGGGTGGGCATTTTACTGCTTGCCCACGCTGGCGATTGGACATGCGTACTACGTCCGTCATCAACCGCACATGCGCGTGAGCAGCGCCTGCCATATGGTGTTGGGAGGTCAGACAGCGGGGTTCATCGGTCGGGCGACCGACACGCTGTTTATCGTCGGTGTATTGGGGGCTGCTGGCACTTCGCTTGGTTTCGGTACCCCGATGATCGCCGCTGGCCTTGGTTACCTGTTTGGTGTCGAGAGCACGTTCGGTCTGCAGGTGGGCGTCGTGGCGTTGTGCGCTGTCCTGTTCACGGCCAGCGTCTATGTTGGGCTCGATCGGGGCATCAAGCGGTTGAGCAACGTGAACGTCGCCATTACCAAGGCGCTACTGCTTTTTGTGCTGTTGGCGGGGCCGACGTTGTTCATCCTGAAGATGACGAGCAACAGCGTTGGTCTGTTGGTGTATCAGTTCCTCAGGATGAACACCTGGACCGACCCATTGACCAATTCCAGGTTCGTTGAAGACTGGACTGTTTTCTACTGGGCGTGGTGGGTGGCCATCGGCCCGTTCATGGGCATTTTTGTTGCCCGGATCTCTGAGGGGCGAACTATCCGTCAGGTGGTGTTCTGTATGTTGGGGTTCGGCAGCTTGGGCTGCGCCGTTTATTACGGCATCCTGGGGAACTATGCGCTTCACCTAGAACTAACAGGGCTACTGAACGTGACTGCCCTGGTGCTTGAACAAGGCGAGCCGACGGCTATTGTGGCGGTCATCGCGTCGCTGCCGGCCGGTGGGGTTGTGCTGGGTGTCTTCTGTATTGCGAGTCTCGTGTTTCTCGCGACAACCTACGATTCAGCCGCCTACGCACTCGCCTCAAGTGCGTCGACTGCTCTGGGGCACGACGAGGATCCCGAGCGCTGGCACCGGATGTTCTGGGCGGTTGCTCTCGCGCTGCTGCCGCTGGCAATGATGCGCATTGGAGGACTCGACCCAATGCGTACGGCGTCGCTCGTGGCGTCGATGCCACTGTTGATCGTGTTCGTCCTGATGGCGGTGTCGTTAACTCGTGCGTTGCGAGAGGACAATCTGCCGAAGCGAACCTATGATTCTTGATGACGTCGGTCACCGGTCGACGTTTCGGTCATCGACGGCACTGCGTAGCGCGTGCACGTGAGCCGGAGTGGTGCCGCAGCACCCCCCGAGGAGTTGCGCGCCTGCGTCCATCCAGCGGAAGGCTTCCCGTGCGAGATCGCTCGGCGGGATCACATCGGTAAAGTTCCAGTTCGGTTTCGCGAAGTACCCTGACTCCGGATAGACGCCGACCGGCCCAGACCAGCGCGTCTGCACGACGGCCAAGGCGTCTGAGATCACTTCGATTTCGCTGTGCATGATGTTCACAACGTCTGGAGCCAGCGGCAGGAGGGCATCGAGGCTGTCTGCTAGCGACACCTGAGGCACATTGTTCGTGAATCGCACGATACGGTTGCCGTCGCGGCGACAACTGACACCGAGCCAGACAGGGAGACCGGTTTCTTTGGCGGCGCGCATGGCCAACGGCGCGTGCGTCGTCTCTTCGAGCATCTCAAGCGCGATTAGGTCCACCCCGGCGTCAGCAAGCAACTGTGCCGACTCGCGGTAGATGCTCAGTTCTTCTTCAGGAGGCGGATAGGCGCGGTGGTCGAACTCCGGTGGACTCGTCGATAGAGATCCTGCGATCGAGACGGGACGGTCGGCGGCTGCGGCTCGAGCGTCCTGTGCCAACGCCACCGCGCGCCGGTGCACTTGCTCCACATCGGTCCCGCGTCCAATGCCCGCCAGCATCTGTCGCGTGCTGCCGAAGGTATTCGTGATGATGACATCGGCCCCAGCGCGGATGTAGTCCTCGTGTACCTCTCTGACCACCTTCGGGTGTGTCAGTACCGCGGCACCGCTCCAGACAACCTCGTTCATGGGGACACCCCGGCGTTGCAATTCGGTGCCCATCCCTCCGTCGATGATGAGAGTCTGTCCGGCCGTGAGGGCGTCCTGCCAGGTGACACTGGACATAGATCAGGACCGTTTCATTGCCGCACGAACCTAATGTTTCGCGCTTGACCTGCAGACAGCGTCAAGCCCGTCACGGTGTGACCTTGGCCTCGACTGAAAGTGAGTTCGACGCGTCGCGGGCCCGTCCACGCCGGAAAGTCGGTACTGATAAACGTGTCATCGGCGGTCCCCAGGAGGTCCAGCGCTGGCCAGTGCCCGATTCGTACCTGGAGCGCACCGCTGTCGATTAGGACGTGGTAGGTCGCGTCGAGCTCAACGCTGTAGAAGTCGCCAACGTAGTCGTCGATCTCGTCCGGTATTGATAAACGCTCGGGCGGTCTATCGCTCCGAGATCGTCGAGTCGGACGCGTTTCGTCGGCGGCGCCGAGGCGGTCATCTAGGTAGAGGTCGGCCACGTCATACGCCAGCGCACGTGGGTTCACGTCTTCACGGTTACACAACACCGCGACCGTGAAATCAGCTTCGGGGAACCGTACAAGGTGTGCCCGGAAACCCCACGTGCTGCCGCCATGGCCGTTCGTGAGGAGACCGCGATACGCGCCGAGGGCCAGCCCGGCGCCGTAGTCGAGTGGCGCCCCGCTGTCCAGCGTTCCGCGCGTGAGCATCAGTCGTCCGAAGTCCGGTCCGGCCACTTGATTTGATAGTAGCGCGTGGCTCCAGCGGAGCAGATCGCCGACAGTCGTGTAGAGTTGCCCGTCTCCCGCGGTCGCGAAGCTGTAGTTGTGTACGACCCGGTATCCTTGGTCGCCACCTGGCGCGTAGCCGGTGCCTCGGTTCGACACGATTCGCTCGGCGTCTTCGTAGAGAAAGCTCTGGGTCATGTCGAGCGGTTCGAAGATCCGTTCGCGTGCGAAGGTCCCGTAGCTCTGCCCTGAAACACGTTCGACGATAGTGGCGAGCAACATGTAGCCCGTGTTGCTGTAGCTGTAACGTTCACCCGGCATGGAGTTGAGTGCGTGCTGGCGTGCAAGCAGTTCTACGATGTCCTGATGTCTGATCGGTGCGTAGAATTCCCGCCCACTGAGCGCCATAAGGTTCAGGTAGTCGCGAATGCCGCTCGTGTGGTGCAGGAGGTGCCTGATTGTGATCGGCGGTTCATGGTCGGGCAACTCAGGCAGATGCAACCGAACGTTGTCATCTAGTGAGAGGGCGCCGTCGAGACTGAGCAACACGACGCTCGCGGCGGTGAACTGCTTCGTGACAGAGCCGACATCGAACACGGTGTTTGCCGTGATGGGTAGGGTGTAGTCGAGATTTGCGATGCCGTAGCCGTTACTGTAGAGGACGTTGTCGCCACGTGAGGCTCCGACAGCGCAGCCGGGAGCGTTGGTCGATATGTGGGCTTCGAAGAGGCGATCAACGTGTTGTTCGACGGTGGTTGAGTTAGTGCTCGAACACGCTGCGGTGACCGCAACGATTACTGTCAGAGTCGCGGACCTGATGCGTTGTATCGGCAGACTTGTCGCAACTCCATCCATGTGATCCCGCAGCGTCTCGGTCGCATGGCCCCGTCGAACCCGGGACGGTACGGAATATGTCACGCGGTCTCCGCGAGATACGGGATCGTCTGCGGCCCTTCGGGCAACACACAGACTCTGGCGTCAGAGCCGAATCGGTCGAGTGCCTCGCGTGTGGCAGCGCCGACATCTTCGATAGGGGTCAGGTGCGCCGACCGTACCTGTGCGTCAGAAAGCCCGTCGGTGCGTAGCAGTACCTCGGCTCGTTGTTGAATCTGCGCCTGCACCTGTACTTCCCACTGGTCGTGACGATTGTGACCGGGAGAGTTGATCATGGTCAGCAGTTTGTCTGCACTGTCGTGACGCGTGAGGATGTCGAGGTATTCGCCATGGTCCGGGTAGCCATCGGAGCATTCCGAGGCGCACACGATGACACCGTTTGGTTTGACCACCTGTGCGGCTGCGGACATGCCTTTGACTGTCTGATAGAGGTTTTGGTCAAGCGGGTAGCCGCTATTGGTGGTGACGACCACGTCGAACGGGGCCGAAAACGACTGCATCGCCGTTCGCCGAACGACCTCACGGACCTTTCGATGTACCGTAAACAGTTCGCCAGCCGCGACGTGCGTGATCTGCCGATTTCGGTTGATGGCGACGTCAATGCTGAAGTCGACTCCTGACAGAGCGGCAATACGTCGGACCCCATCATGAATCGGGTTCCCCTCAGTTACGCCCCAGCGCGCGTCTGGACTTCGGATCATCTCAGCGTCGTGTAATCGCATGATCGTCTTGAACCCTGCTAGGCCCGGTGCGACCATTTTGGGACCACCACTGAAGCCGGCGAAGAAATGCGGTTCGACGAATCCGGTCGTGATGCGGACGTCTGCTTTTGACCAGGTGCGGTTCAACCAAACTGGAATCCCGCCCTCGACAGAGCCGAGTGATACAAGTTCCGTATTGTCGAACGCGTCGTGGACGACGATCCGATTCCGGTCGACAATTTCCTCACCCAGCATTTCAAGCAGCTCGTCCCGGGTTGTAGCCCGATGCGTACCGCTGGCGATCATGATGGCGATTTGGCTAGTCGGGACGTGCGACAACGCTTCCAGCACAGCGGGTAGCACCGTGGCGTTCGGCATCGGTCGCGTGACGTCGCAAATCGAAATGGCGACCGTCTGGTCGGCGCTGACCAGGGCTCGCAAAGGAGCGGTGCCGGTGGGCCGGTCGAGGGCTTCACGGACTGCTCCGACCTGGTCAGCGAGGCCCTCAACGTAGGTCGGTTCGATCACGGTTGTTCGATCGTCGGGAAACTCGACCGGAAGACCCGTGCGGCCGTAGGCAAGGTTCACGAGCATCCGTTCGGCACCTCCAAGGCGGCGATCATGTTCCTGGCCTAAGAAGAACTCGCGGCAACTGAGAAACGATCTCCGAGGCGCGAGCGTCGATTTCTCCTTCTGACAGCGTGCTCAACGGGTGCGTGATGATCACCGGTTCGACTTGTTCAGCACCGAGGGTGGCACGTTGCACCTCGGCTTCACGGGCGAATGCGGCGGTAATGACAATCGCGGAGGGAACCCCTCGACTTTCGAGCCCGACCGTGTCGTGCAGACTGCACGACGTGCAGGATCCTCAATCGCCTATGGCGGTGATCACAACGTCGTTCTCGGCGGCAATCCGATCGAGGAGTGCGGCGGATGCGACTCGAGAGAAACTTTCCTTCGTGTACTGAGTGACTGCTGACGGTGGGCTCTCCAACTGGAGCCGCGCGATAGTGGCTCGCAACAGCTTCGACGCGTTCCACTTGGAGTTATCGAGCACCCCGATCCGGGCACCCGAGAGTGTCTCGATTCGTGGTGCCAAGGCGACCGTCTCGGAAGTGACCGTTCCGCGAGGGTCAAAAACGATTTGACCTGAGGGCAGCGTAGATTGAGTCGACATTCGGCCTCCGAATTCTACAGTTCACAGGTGCCGTCCACGCACTTCTCCCTGCCATCGGGCGCTTGTCCGTTGACCGCTCGCAGCACTGGCGAGGTCATGTGCCCCCAACCGGGGAGGAATGCCGAGAATCGGCCGGCGTCGCCGCCGGCTACGAAGAGGTGGATATCGTCAGGTGATGGCACGATTGGGATGCGGGCGCCCGACTCACGTCGGTACCACTTCGGTAGATTCCGGTTGTAGATCGTGCCGTAGCGTCCCTGGTAGCTGATGTCGTCGTAGGTGTTGGTGGTATGCGACCAAAGATACCGCCGAACGTCACTCCGATTCCAGCCGCGTCCGGCGATAGTGGCTGCGTGCTCCGGGCCGATGACGACCACGCATGAGCCGCTGCTGACGGCGTTGTTGTGTGCGATGGTACTCATGGCCGACACCAAACTGTCTAGGACCCCCTGCGGATCGTCAGACACGTGGTTAGTGACGCTGTGCGGACCCTCCGTCGCGATACAGAAGACCGTGCTGTCCTCCGGCCGGTACCCTTGTTCGACGTGATACGGCGCCCAAGGGCTGGCCTCCTCGTGTTCGGCGATGCAGAAGGTGTACTTGCCAGGATGTCCCAGCGTGCTCTTGTCAAGGTCACCAGGCCAGGCCCCGCCGACGTTGAGGAGGACCAATCGGATAGCACGGCCGATGGTTGCGTTGGCGCGCGAGCCAGAACCAAAGACGTTTGCGCCAGCATTGAGTCCGATTTCGCTCCTGACCGGACCGTTCACTACCAGCAACGGCGCTGCCATGTGCGTGGTGGCTTGAACGCCGTTCAGGTTGAAGTGTGAACTGCACAGTGCGAGCATTGCGGCCCGCACCACCGGAGCGTAGGCCGGCTTGCACCCGGCGAGCACCATGTTCACGGCGAGCACCTCGCGGGTCAGGTTGCCCCAGCGCGGTGGAACGCGAGCCTCAAGACGTTCCCGGTCTCCTCCGAGCGCGTCGACCATCGCGGCCACCGTCTCCGGTGTTGGCGGCATGACCGGTAGGCCGTCGGTCCATCCCTGCTGAAAGTACCACTCGACCAGATGGAGATGATCTTCGGTAGCGCCTGCCGGGTGGATAGGTTGTTCCTGCGACATTTATGGGCCTGGACCTCAATCGTTCGGCGAAGACACTATAGTGCACCGGGCCGCTGCAAAGCAGGAAGCGCTTTGGGCTTCGGGCACTTGGGGTTCGGTCTCTGACGCGATGACGGGTAACATGGTCACGAATGTTGAGGGACAGCTGTTGAGGGCCGTCGGTGCTGCGTTGAGTCGGTCGTCAACGACGTGGACTCGTTCGGGCGANNGTTCCCGGTCTCCTCCGAGCGCGTCGACCATCGCGGCCACCGTCTCCGGTGTTGGCGGCATGACCGGTAGGCCGTCGGTCCATCCCTGCTGGAAGTACCACTCGACCAGATGGAGATGATCTTCGGTAGCGTCTGCCGGGTGGATAGGTTGTTCCTGCGACATTTATGGGCCTGGACCTCAATCGTTCGACCAAGACACTATAGTGCACCGGGCCGCTACAAAGGCAGGAAGCGCTTTGGGCTTCGGGCACTTGGGGTTCGGTCTCTGACGCGATGACGGGTAACATGGTCACGACTGTTGAGGGACAGCTGTTGAGGGCCCTCGGTGCGGCGTTGAGTCGGTCGTTAACGACGTGGACTCGTTCGGGCGAGCACGCTGCCTAGTACATGTCGCAAGAGTCTGGAGACCGGTGATGACGACAACGATACAGAGACCCATGGCCGTTAGTCTGACATTCTTGCTCGTGATGCTGCTGTGGGCTTCGTTCGGGGCAGCGCAGCAGGGCGCGCCGAACGGCGAGTGGCGGAGTTACGGTGGCGATGATGGCAGCACCAAATATGCGGCGCTCGACCAGATCAATGCCGAGAATGTCAGCCAGCTTACGGTGGCTTGGCAGTGGGAGTCCCCGGATGGTGCGGTCGCGGGCGACAATCGGCGTCTGACACCGTCGGCCTTTAAGGCGACACCTTTGATGATCGACGGCGTGCTTTACATCCGGTCGTCGCTCAGTATCGTGGCGGCGATCGACGCTGAGACGGGTGAGCAGCTTTGGGTGCAGGACGTTGGGAGCTACGAGTCAGGTCGTCCGACCAACCTGGGGTTCAACTCGAGAGGCGTGGCGCATTGGACCGATGGCAACGAGGCGCGGATCTTCTTGGCCACCAGTGATGCGCACCTGTGGTCGTTCGACGCCGAGACCGGCCAGCCGATCGGCCGTTTCGGCAGCGACGGCAAGATCGACTTGACCCAGGGGCTCAGGCGCCCCGTGGACCGCAGCGCCTATCAGGTGATCTCACCGCCGCTGGTGGTGGGTGACGTTGTGATCGTCGATTCATCCATCTCAGACGGCCCGCGATACAAGACCGCGCCGCCGGGGGACATCCGTGGGTTCGACGTGCGGACTGGCGAGATGCGGTGGATCTTCCACACCGTGCCGCAGGAAGGTGAGTTCGGGAACGATGCCTGGGAGGATGGTTCCTGGACGTACACGGGCAACGCCAATGCCTGGAGCATCATGAGCGCCGACCAGGAGCTGGGCTACGTCTATCTGCCGATCGGCACGCCGACCAACGACTGGTATGGCGGGCATCGTCTGGGTGACAACCTCTTCGCCGAAAGCCTGGTCTGTCTTGACGCGGCGACCGGTGAGCGGGTCTGGCACTTCCAGATGGTGCACCATGGCCTCTGGGATTACGACCTGCCGGCGGCGCCGACATTGGTTGACATCACGGTGGACGGTCGCGATATCAAGGCCGTGGCGCAGGTCAGTAAACAGGGCTTCACGTATGTCTTCGACCGAGTCACCGGCGAGCCGGTCTGGCCAATCGAGGAACGGCCGGTGGTGGCCTCGACGGTGCCCGGCGAGCGGGCGTCACCGACCCAACCCTTTCCCACCAAGCCGCCCGCGTTCGAGCGGCAGGGCATCTCGGTGGACGCTCTGATCGACTTTACTCCCGAGCTACGGGCCGCGGCGGAGGAGATCCTGTCGCAGCACGAGTACGGCGACCTCTTCCATCCGCCGTCGCTGACGGGAACCATCCAGATGCCGGGCTGGGGCGGCGGCGCCAACTGGTATGGTGCGGGGTTCGACCCGGATACCGACTACCTGTTCGTGCCTTCCAGCACCAACCCGATTTCGGTCAAGTTGGAGGAGGCTGACCCGGAACGTTCAGACTTTCGTTATAGGAGGGGGCGTAGCGGTCTGCGGGGTCCGGAGGGGCTCCCGCTGGTCAAGCCGCCCTATTCGCGATTGACAGCGATCGACCTGAAGACCGGTGATTTGGCGTGGCAGGTACCGCTCGGTGATGGGCCGCGGCAGCGGTTGATCGAGATGGGTGTGTCCGACCCGGGCCCGCTCGGGGGCGCCGGGTTCACGGGGCCGCTCGTGACCAAGACGCTGCTTTTTCTGGGAGTCAACGACCGACGGGGTGGGGGGGACCCGGTGCTGAATGCGTTCGACAAGGCGACCGGCGAGATCGTACGGTCTGTCGAGATTCCTGCCGGCCTGACCGGCACACCGATGACCTATATGGCCGGTGGCAAGCAGTACATCGTGGCGGCCTATGGGAGCGGCGCCGAGGCCGGCATGGTGTCGTTGACACTTCCCTGATGTTCCGGCTTTGGGGGTTGGGCTTCTGGCAACTGAAAGGTGAGGACGACTATGCAAAGACAGCTCTTAGCAGTGATCGTCGGGGTCGCGGTTACCACGCTCGTTGGTGTTGCGCAGTCTGGTCAGATCAGCTCAGAAGAAGACTACGATGCGGCAATGAAAGACGTCGGCGCCACCTTTAGAGCACTCCAGGGCGACATGGATGCGCGTGATGGTGAGGCCGTGCTCGCCGGCACCGCTAAGCTGGCCGGTTTGTTTGAGCGGGTGCAGGCGTTCTGGACGTCTCACAACGTGCCGGCAGCCGCCGCGATCGCGGCCGAGGCCGCCGGAGCGGCCAACGCCATCACCGCGGCGATCGAGAGCCAGGCGTTCCAGGAGATCGCCCCCGCACAAGAGACCCTGGCCGGCACCTGCCAGGCCTGCCACGGCGAGTATCGAGAGCGTGTCGACGGGAACGCCCGGATCAAGCCCGGTGTGCTGTAGGCGACGCCACTGCCCGTCTGGGCTTCCGCGCTTTGATGACGCGGACCGGAGCCATCCTGCAACGGTTACGAGACCCGCTACAGGTCCCGGAAGCCCTTGCCTTGCTCGGCGATGCGTTTCAGTAGTGGTGCTGGTTCGAGCCAGTCACCATGTTCGTCGTGGAGTCGACTCATCGTGTCGTAGATGGTCTGCACTCCGACGAGATCGGCCCAGAACATTGGACCACCGCGAAAGCGGGGAAAACCGTATCCGTACATCCAGATGACGTCGATGTCACTGGCACGTTGGGCAAGCCCCTCTTCGAGAATCTTGGCGCCCTCGTTAACGAGTGGATACATGCAGCGCTCAAGAATCTCCTGGTCACCGACCTCACGTCGCGTGAACCCGTTCTCCTGAGAGATCTTGAGGATTAGCTCGTCGACGATCGGGTCTGGAATCGGCGTCCGGCTACCCTCCTCGTAGCGGAACCACCCGGCGCCGGTCTTTTGGCCGAACCGACCTAGCTCGCACACGTGGTCCGCCACGGTGGAATATCGAAGATGGGGAGGGCGCGTGGCTGCCTGCTGCTGGCGGATGCGCCAGCCGACGTCCAATCCGGCCAGGTCACCCATGGCGTAGGGCCCCATCGGCATTCCGAAGTCATAGATGACTTTGTCAATCTGGGCCGGGAGCGCGCCCTCTTCAAGCAGGAAGTCTGACTGTCGGCGGTAGGCGTAAAGCATCCGGTTCCCGACAAAGCCGTCGCAGACACCGACCAATACCCCAACTTTTCCGATTGCCTTCGAGAGTTTCATGATGGTGGCGATGGTTTCTGGAGACGATTGTTCGCCGCGGACGTTCTCCATCAGCTTCATCACGTTCGCCGGACTAAAGAAGTGGGTGCCGATGACCTTGTCTGGTCGATTCGTGGCGGCAGCGATCTCGTCGACGTCCAGCGTCGAGGTATTGGTCGCCAAAATGGCCCCTGGCTTGCAGGCGGTGTCCAGTTTGCCAAACACCTCCTTCTTCAGCGCCATGTCCTCGAAGACTGCTTCGACGACGACGTCGACTGTCGCGAGGTCCGCGTAGTCAACGGTGGTGGAAATAAGGCTGAGGCGCTGGTCCATCTCGTTTTGCGATAGGCGGCGTTTCGATACCGTTGCGGCGTAGTTCTTCCTGATGACATCGAGGCCTTTGTCGAGTGCCTCCTGAGAGACCTCAAACACCGTGACCGGAATACCGGCGTTGGCGAAGTTCATCGCGATACCACCACCCATGGTGCCGCAGCCGATGACCGCTGCCGTGTCGAGCGATAGCGTCGGCGTGCTCTTCGGTACATCGGGAATCTTGGTTACTTGTCGCTCCGCGAAGAAGGCATGTCGCTGTGCCTTGGATTGATCGGAGGCGACGAGTTCCCGAAACCGGGCCCGCTCGGTGACGATCCCCTCGGCGAACGGAAGATTTACCGCTGCCTCGACACAGTCAACACAGGCAAAGGGTGCTTCAAAGCCACGGGCCCGTCGCGCCATCGTTTTCCGGAAATCGTCGAACACCTCGGGCGTGCCTCGCGCCTCGACAACCTTGTCGTCCAAGGCGGACGCCCGTCGGATGGGCAAGTTCTCGGAAACCATGCGTCGCGCGTGGGCGACTGCCGCGTCCACGATGTCTCCCTCGACGATGTCGTCGATGATGCCGAGCGCTAAGGCTTTTTTCGCCGGGACCAGTTTGCCGTTGACGATCAAATCGAGGGCAGCGGGGATGCCAACGAGCCTTGGCATGCGCTGCGTGCCACCCGCACCCGGGAGAATGCCCAGGGTAACCTCTGGCAACCCCACGCGAGCGTCTGGCGTGGCTAGGCGCACATGGCAACCGAGGGCGACTTCGCACCCTCCCCCGAGCGCTACGCCGTGAATGGCAGCGATTACTGGTTTGTCCGACGCTTCGATGGTGTCGATCAACATGGGCAGCGGAGGCGTTCCGTCGGGTGGCGGCTGTCCGAACTCCCGGATATCGGCGCCGCCACTGAACATCTTGCCGTCGCCGGTGATAACTAGCGCCTGAACCGTATCGTCATCCGTGGCGGCGCGCAGCGCTGCCTCCAATCCGGTGCGCACCGCAAAGCCGAGTCCGTTTACGGGTGGGTTCTGAAGCGTGACGACGGCCACGCCGTTGCGGTTTGAGAGGGTCACGACATCAGACATGTACGACCTTTCACGAAGATAGCCGCGAAGCGGCGCGTGTTACGGGGTTATTGGGTATCTTGGTAAATGCGGTGTCGACCGCGACGGGTTTGTATCACGTCGCCACTATGCAAGGTCATCCTCGACTGGCTTGCGTCCAGAGAGCATCTCAAAAAAGTCCTCACGGACCCCGCTTTGGACGGTCAGCTTTGAGATGAGGGGGACTGCGATCAGCGGCACAAAGAAGGTCAGATACGATGGGTCGATACCCTCGCCGTCGACCGTGAAGCTGTACGCCAGCGCGCGATGAAAGACACCGGCGCCTTCCGGCGCACCGAACCCGGTTGCTAGCGAGAGCTTAATGAGGATGAACCAGATCAGCCCGGACGCGTAGCCTATGACCATGCCCCAGTAGGCGCCCTTTTCGGTCGTGCGCGGTGAGTACACCAGATAGCCGAGTGACACGGCTGGCGGCACTACCATCGCAAACCCGAACAGCAGCAGATCCAAAATGGAGATGGTCGTATAGGTTGCTACGATCCAGGCTGCGATTGCTGCCAAGAAGGCGTAGACCGTTGTGGTGATCCGGTAGGCTCTCAACTGCTGTTCTGAGGAGTGGTGTTTGGTGCCAGGTAGCCAGTCACGCACGAACATCGTTGCACTCGAGAGCAGGATCGGACCACCGGACGAGATGACCGCAGCAAGCACCGCCGCCAACGCGAGACCACCCACGACCGGACTGATCTCGGACGCCAAGGTGGTCAGGTTGCGGTAGCCGCCCAAGCCCGTATCCAACCCGTAACGAGCGGTCGTCAGAATGCCGACCACCCCGGCGAGAATCGGCATCAATGCCCCGATCGCACCGCCTAGGAGAAATGCCGGCACGATGTGGTTTTCGGTTCTCGCGGCTGTGGCGTAGTTGGTGTACACGGAGGCGGCTGGCGTGTGTACCGCCGCGGCGAAGAACATACCAAAGATCGGTAGCCAGCCGGCACCCGTGAAACTCCACCACGCTGCCTCGTCCTGCGAGGCTGCTGCGAGATGGTCGCCGATCGTGGCGGTAACTGCATCCCATCCGCCAAGTTGGTTGACGCCCATGACCCCGACTGAGAGCAACCCGACCAGGACTACGGTGCAGTGAATAAGGTTGGTCACTGCGGTGCCCCACAGACCTCCGAGAGAGACATAGGTCGAGAAAATAACCGCTGCGACCATCACCCCGCCGAACATCGACAGCGGCGTCAGGGTGCTGAGGATAACTCCGATGACATAGGCCTCGATCAGGTTAACGATCGCGTACTCGGTCTGCACACAGAGGCTGGTGAACCACTGGCAACGCCGGTTTCGGAAACGAATCGTGAATAATTCCCCAACAGTGTGGAGCCTGAAGCGCCGGAAGTAGATACCGAAGAATAGGCCGACGCCGGCGAGTGCGAGGAAGGTGTTGATCCCATACCACCAGAGGTTCCAGACCCCACCGCTGATGACATCTCCGGCCACTCCGTAGGTGCCGGCTCCACCGATCCTGGTGCCAGCGATGCCGACCGCGACCAGTGTCGTCGACATGCCGCCGCCGGCGACCGCCCAGCCGGCGGAACTCGTTGCGCGGCGAGCCATTAGGCTTCCGGCGGCGGTCGCCGCCACGAGGTAGACGACGATGGTCGTCAGCGCGATGGCATCCATCAACTGAAAAAACTGGCTCTGGTCTATTCGCCGGTGGTCAGGGCCGCCGTGATGGCATCGATCGCGTCGTGTGCCTTGGTCCGCATTTCGTCATCGGTGGCGTCTTGGATCGGATGGGGCACGAAAACCGACTGGTCCGCCAACTGCGGCATTCCGAGCGCCGCCGCCTGAGTTTTCGCCGCGTGGACGAACTCGGACGATGCAACCATTACCGAGGGGATGCCGCGGGTTTCATAATCGACCAAGTCGTGCACACTGCACGACGTGCAGGACCCTCAATCAGCCAGCGCCTGGATCACCGCCTGGCACCGTGTGGCGACTTCATTCCGGAGGTCCGAAGGCGCTGGCTTGGTGTAGGTTGGTTTCCTGAGTCTGATGATGTCGAGCGCGGGAAACCGCGTGTTCAGCAGTCGCTCGATCTCGTCCAGGAATACATCACCACGCGGTTTGGCGATGTCGACAATGCCAAGCGTGCCGTGTAGCTGATCCGGTCGAGATGCGGGCCGTCTCCCAAGGGGCACCCGTTCGTCAGTCGGATCGAGGATGACGAGTGACTCACTCATTTGGTCCTCTTCGTGTCTCTGATCGACGCTCACTTTATCACTAGATCTTCTTGAACCGGCGGGCGGCGAATTTTTGCGAGTGGGCGACGTTGTACTGGGTCTGACCGTCGGATCACCGGGGGAGCATTGAGCGGGCGTTACGTTTCGTCTGGCACCCAGTTGCCGTGGAACCCGAAGGGGACGCGTTGAGGCAAGTGAATGGTCGCTGCTGGGGGAGCCATAAAGTCCTGCGCATGCACGATCACCACGTCGCCTCCGTCGGTTGACGCGTCGTACACATAGGCCATGACCCAGCCGTCGTCCTCGGCCGTGTCTGGACCACGCGGCACGAAGATTGGTTCGAGGAACTTGCGTGCCGCTCCTTCCGAATGGATCTCGCTCGTGCCGTTACGCAAGTCGTGTTTCAGGAGTCCGTCGAAGTCTCCGTTGGCGGAGTATGTTGCGGTGTAACCGTAGCGGTAGGGCTTGCCAACCAAGCGTTCGTCGTGGCGCGGGAATTCTTGACCACGGTCGTCAAGACGCTCCTCTTTCACCGGACCGCCTTTCGGATCGAAGGTCCAGCGGTCTAGCGTGGGTGCTCCCTCATTCGGGCCACGAAGGTCGCTCGCGAACATTCGCGCGTGGCGTGCCACCTCCATGACGACCCGCCCGGCAGTGTCCTCGTAAGCGTTCATCGGGTGGAACACGTAGCAGGGCTCTATTTCGTTCCAGAGCACTTGATCGGCCGTTCCCTCGCGCGGCAGCAGTCCCACGCGGGCGCCGTACTCCGGTTTCCAGCGGTAGGGCAGTCCGTCGCCCCGTATGGCTGCCCACCGGTCGAGGACCACGGGCAAATCGAGGAGCAGGAACCAGTTCTCGGTGATCGCGCAGTCGTGCACCATCGGTCGCCCCGGCACAGGCACGTCGACGCTCCTGCGTACACGGCCGTCGGCCGCGACCACCACATACTGGATGTGCTTCCAGTGGGGCGAGTACACGGCCGCGTGTAACTCGCCCGTGTCCGGATCTCGCTTCGGGTGGGCCGTGAATCCGGCCTGGAGGGTGCCGTCGAAGTCCGAGCGGCAGAGGGTTTCAAGCTCGTCAGTCAGTTCGACGGGGGCGTTGCCTGCCTCAATGATCGCGAACGTGCGACCGGCATGGCGGATCACGTTCGTGTTGGCGATGCCCGCGCGGTGGGACGGCTTTCGACCCGGCACAGCGGCCCCGCCACAGATGCGCACCACATCGTCGTCGCGCACGTAACGGTTGCGGTACCACTCAGCACGGCCGTCACGCAGGCGCAGGCCATGGACCATGCCTGTCCCGAGGAACCAATGGTGGCTGGCGGGATCGGCCGCGATCGGATTCGGACCGATGCGGAGTAGTCGGCCTCGAAGCTCTTCGGGGACCTGACCGGTGACGGGGAGGTTGAGGCTGGTGACTTCCTCTTCTACGGGAGCGAAGTTGCCAGACAGGTACGGATTTTCGATCATGTCAGGTCTCGCGCTGGACCACTGGTGGCTCTCTGGCAGCGTCGATCGCGGCGGTGCCATTGCACCACGGTACCGTCAGGAGGTGACGACCACCTCATTAGGGTTAGCCATAGCGATTCTACGTTATTGCGGTGGGTGCTCCCCCTGCTGTGTGTTTGGCGAGCGAAGGCGGCACCGCTCTTGAGGCCAGAGCGATCCTCAAGCGGCGGGTGCTGTCAGTCGGTGATTTCTCGGGTCACGGCCATAGAGCCGGCTGTGCCACTCGCCCAGCCGCCCAGAAAGGCCGAGAACTTGCCAGCGGTGCCGCCACCGACCATGATCAAAATATCCTCGTCCCGGCGGAATTTCGGCAGCATCGCGTCAAGCCCTGCCGGTGTCGGCTGCCCGTCGGTGCCCAGCAGCTCCGGTGGTACCGCTCCAAGCGCCATGCCTTTCTGGCACTCGTCGTTCGGGAGCAATTCGCGCAGCGGACGTGCTGTGACTTCTTGAATCCTGGCTCGGAGATCGGCCTTTGAGTAACCCTCTCGTTCGAAGGTGCGAGCGTGTTCCGGACTCACAACCAGCAGTACCTCGCCCATCCCATGAATCTTCGGGTGAGCCATTGTGTCAAGGCAGAGCCCCATGCTGGCGCCGAGCGACCGTGCCGTGCGCGACAACTGGTCCCGGATAGCTCGGGGCGCCTCGCCGGCGAACACGGTGACCGTGCTCGTGTCGACGGCAAACCCACGTTCGACGTGGAGCGGCTCCCAGGCGCTGACTTCCTCCCGTTCCCCGACGCAGCAGGTGAATTTCCCTGGTTGTCCGAGCGTCGACATGTCGACGTCCCCTGGCTTGCCACCGCCGACGTTGCGGACAAGCAACTGCAACGCGCGCCCGATGGTGGCGTTGGCCCGGAATCCCTGTCCGAACAGGTTGCGGCCGCAGTTGAGCCCGATGCTCCGTCTGATCGGTCCGTTGACCACGATGACCGGGGTGGCGAAATAGGTTGTGGCGAGCACTCCGTGCAGGTTGAACTCTTCCGTACAGGCCGCTTCCGTTGCGGCGATGACCACCGGCAGATACTCTGGGCGGCACCCGGACATAACGGCGTTAATCGCGACTTTCTCGACGGTGGCTGGTGCTAGGTTTGGCGGCACGTGGGCCACGACATCCGAGGGGGGCCGAGTTGTGCCTTTCAGCATTGCC
>DQEK01000059.1:0-258 GCA_003533545.1 Acidobacteriota bacterium
CATCCAATCTGTTTCTTCCACGGTTAGCCGCTCGCGAAGGGTGTCTAAAACGCTTTCAGCCGGCCATTCAGTCAAAGAGCGCGCCGCCGTTAGTATCGGTGCCGTCGTCAAGCCCTCCATATCGTCGTCGGTCAAAGCCGCAATTGCCTCTAAAGCCGCGGGGAGGTCTCTAGACAATGCCCAGATCAATCCTTTTTCAGCAGCTTTGACCGGATGCTCTGTTTCGACTTTCTTTTCATCTATCGTGGTCCGCCGCGC
>DQEK01000059.1:640-9381 GCA_003533545.1 Acidobacteriota bacterium
CCTCCATGACCCCAGCCTCATGCGCCAGCCGGTCTGCAAACAGGTCCCTCGATGCTGCATCCGGAATCCTGGCCGCTACTTGGAGCATGCGATTTAGGAACTCACGTCGGTGGTCGCCGCGCGTCAAGTCTCGCTTTTCCGATTCCCGATCTAGTAAGTATTCCAGATACGGCTGCGAAGCGCGTAGTTTTTCCACGTAGTAGCTTCCGCCGTGCTCCCGAATACAAGTATCGGGATCCTCGCCGGTTTTCAACACCGCAACGTTGACCTGTAGTCCCGCGGCCAGTAAGAGCTCACCGGAACGAGCTGTGGCGCCAGCTCCCGCGGGGTCCGGATCGAAGCTCACGATGACCTTTGACGTGAATCGTTTGAGTAGCTTCACCTGGTGTTCACTCACAGCCGTGCCGCATGAGGCAACCACAGGCATGACGCCGACTTGTATTGCCTGAGCGAAATCAAAGTAGCCTTCCACCAGTACTGCGTAACCGGATTTCCGTATAGCGGACTTGGAGAGATGCAACCCATAGAGCGTTCTGGCCTTGGAGTAGATCGCGGTTTCCGGCGAGTTCAGGTACTTGGGTTGTTGGTCAGCCTGCAGGGCTCGCGCGCCAAATGCGACCACCGAACCCGTGTCACGAACGATCGGGATCACCAGGCGATTGCGGAAGCGGTCTGCGAGTGGTTGGCCCTCTCGGGCGGTCGCCAACCCGCTGCGCACTATTACAGCGTCTGAATACCCCTTAGCTCTCAGATGCTTCAGCAAGCTGTTGCGGGTCGGCGGGGCAAATCCGAGACCAAGCCGCTCGGAGGTCTCGTTCGTCAGGTCGCGCGCAGCGAGATGTTCCCGCGCGTGGCGGCCGATTGGATCCGCCAGTCGTGTTCTGAAGAATTCGCCGGCTACCTCGTGCACGGCGCGTAGTGATTCCCGCTCTGTTTCGGCCGCCGCGTTGTGCTCCGTGTCCGGCTCCGGGACCTGGAGACCAAAACGCTGCGCAAGCTGCCGGACGGCGTCCTGAAAGCTGAGTTTCTCCTGGAGTTCAACGAACTTGAGAACATCGCCTCCAACCCCGCAGCCGAAGCAGTGGAAGAATCCTTTGTCTCTGTGGACATGAAACGATGGGGTTTTCTCCGAGTGGAAAGGGCATAGGCCTTTATGGCTGCTGCCAGCCGTCTTGAGAGGAACGTAGTCCTGTACCACCTGTACGATGTCAGCCTGCGCCTTAAGGTCGTCGATGAACGACTGTGAAAACAGGCCCATGTCAGTCGCGCGTGGTCGGGGTTAACGGTGACGAAGTCATTCTTTCAGTTCCGCGATTGTGACACCGGAGCCGCCGTCGTCCGGGGTGCCTGGAGAGACGCGAGCGACTAGCGGGTGTCCGGCTAGGAACTCCGCAATCGCACGACGTAGTCGCCCCGTGCCGTGTCCGTGCACGAAGCGGACGGAGTGCAATTCGCCCAGGATGGCTTGGTCCAGGTGCTTCCCGGCTCGGGCGAGCGCCTCGTCGACTCGGCAGCCGATCAGGTTAAGTTCGTCCAGTCGACCGGCCGGCGCCTCAACCTGAATCGCGACGTGACCGCGAGCCCGGATTGTCCGTTGTTCGGAAGTGGCCGTTCCGAGTGAGACAAGCGGCACCCGTACGCGTTTGCCGTGTACTTCGACTTCTGCTTCCGTGTCGTCCATTGCCCGCACCGAACCCTCGACACCTAGCGTGGCGATCGTGACTCGTGCTCCTAGGGTAATGTTCGGCTGGCGGGTAGCCTTCGGCGTTTCCGATGGCGGTGTCCGTGGTCTGAACTGTTCCACTACATTGTCGAGCTCCGCGTGGGCCGCACCGCGAAGCTCGCCGATCGCGCCGGTTGACAGGGTGTGAGAGTGCCGTTCTGTCCGTGCTGCTGCCCCTTGCTTTGTGCCCGCTGCCCGTTCCCGTAGAGCGCTTACTACGCCGTCAATTTCTTTCCTCGCAGCACGAAGTTGTGCGTCTAGTGATTGGCTGAGCTCGGCCACGCTTGCTTGCTGTCGGCGTGAGAGGGCGGCTTCGCGCTCATCCAGCTGGTTAGACCGTGTGGTCAACTGTGTCTCGCGACGGTCGAGAATGCTGGACAGCGCGTTAAGCTTCTCGCGGTCCTCGTCGACTTGAGCCAGATGGTCGGCGAGCTTGGCTTCTCGCTCGCTCCGCAGTTCGGTTGCCGCTTTGATGATGTGGGCCGCCAACCCTAGTCTTTCCGAAATCTTAAGTGCGAGACTGCGCCCCGCGGATCCGTATATTAGTCGGTAGGTCGGCGCGAAGGTGTCTGCATCGAAGCCGAATGCGGCGGACGTGACACCATCCGTCGAGGCACCGTACGCCTTCATCATTTCGTCATGAGTAGTGGCGATGACGTGAACGCCTCGATTCTGAAAGTGCTCCACTATCGCGCGGCCGAGGGCGCCACCCTCGATGGGATCGGTGCCGGCTCCGACCTCGTCGAGCAGGATTAAGGCCGGAAGAGATAGGTGTCGATCCATTTCAATGATATTCGCTACGTGGCCAGAGAACGTACTGAGGTTTTGGGTGATCGACTGTTCGTCGCCGATGTCGGCGAAGATGGATCGGAACACTGTTATGCTGGATCCGGGAGCGGCCGGAATGTGTAGACCCGCCTGAGCCATCAGCGCCAAGAGTCCGGCGGTTTTCAGGGCTACGGTTTTTCCCCCAGTGTTCGGGCCGCTTACTATGAGCACCCGGGTCGGTTGACCTATGAGGATATCGACCGGTACTGGTTCGATCGACTTGCCGTCGATGGGGGGAGTACCAAGCCTTCCCATCACGCTACGCATAAGTAACGGGTGCCGGGCCTCTCTAATTTCAAGCGACTGCCTGTCGGAGATCGTCGGTTCGATACCGCCCACGGTGCTGGCGAATCCAGCCTTGGCCTGCAGAACATCGATTTCGGTGGCTATGGCTAGGGTGCGACGAAGATCGACAGCACGGCGTCTGAAACCGGTCGAAAGCGTCAGCAGCACCCGGCGCGTCTCGTCGCGGTCCTGTTCTTCCAGCGCGACGATTTCGTTATTGATGTCGACGGTACTGAGTGGTTCGAGAAACAGGCTCGCACCGCTTGAAGAACTCCCGTGGACAATGCCGGGGATCGCCGTCCGGTGTTCCGATCGCACGACCAGCACGAAGCGCCCGTGACGCTCGCTGATGACCTGTTCTTGCAGATAGCGGGATGTGTCCCGACCGCGAAGATAAGCTTCGAGGTTGCCCCGCAAGCGGTTCCGCTGTTTCCGCAGCCGGCTACGAATGGCCTTCAGGCGCGGACTTGCATCGTCGGAGACTTCTCCGGAAGCGTCGATTTTCTTTCCGACGTCAGCGGCCTCGCGTTCCCAAGTTGCGCGCCCACTTACGAGCGCAGAGAGCGCAGGGTAGGGACCCCCACTGGCCGCAGTGACTGCCAGAGAGACGCGTTCGACCGAGCCGAGGAAGGCGACAAGGGTGAGCAACTGGTTTGGATCGAGCGGCTGCGCTTCGATGGCCAGGGACGCGAGAATCTTACCGAGGTCGTCCGGCGCCTCAAGTGGCACTGGGCCGTTGGCCGCCATGAATCGCACGGCCTCCGACGTTTGAGCGAGCGCGGCGCGGACGGCGCGTGGGTCGGTCAGTGGACGTAATTGGGAGAGCGCTTCCGACCCGAGTGGTGTGAGCGCGTGGGTTCCCACCGCCTCGACGATCCGGTCGAATTCAAGGGTGGCCAGAGCTCCTGCGTGCATCGAAATAACTCAAAGATGTTTGGCAACCGCTACGATAACCGAAGGTGTTGGCCCGCATTCCGGGCTTAACAGAGAACGGCTCAATGCGGTCGTGAGTTAAGTCGGCCGCGCTCGGAGCTGCCGGTCGTCCCTCCCCAAGAGCCGCGCACCCGACTTGTGACCGCAGCACAGTCCAGCATACCTTGTGAACTAGAAGCTCGGGCAACGTGACCCATGCGTCGGGGCATTGGCGAAGACACTCTCTCCCCGGCTGTACAGAGGTGCGACGAACCCAGCCCGGAAATCTATCACGGTCGCCGGAACTGGCTCAAGCCGGGTCGGTAAGATGGTTGATCTGGCTCGCTACTGCTGCGGCGCCGAAGCCGTTGTCGATGTTGACCACAGCTACGCCTGTCGCGCAACTGTTCAGCATGGATAATAGAGCGGCTAGGCCCCCAAAATTCGTGCCGTAGCCGACACTGGTGGGCACTGCGATGACTGGTCCTGACACCAGCCCGCCAATCACGCTGGGTAAGGCGCCGTCCATGCCCGCGACGACGATGATGACCCTAGCCTGCTCCAGTCGGGTTCGCTCTTCTAGGAGACGATGAATTCCAGCTACGCCGACGTCATAGAGATGGTCGACCTGGTTACCCATGACTTGGGCTGTGACCACCGCCTCTTCAGCCACGGGTTGATCAGACGTTCCCCCCGAGACGACGAGGATATTACCCTTTCCTGTTGGAACCCTGCCTGGTGCGTAGCTGATGATCCGCGCGGTCTCGTGAAAAACCGCGCCAGGCACGTGTGTCCGAACGATCGCATACGCGTTGGCATCGGTCCTGGTGACTAGTAGGTCGTGTCCCGCTTTGACGATTGCTGAGGCGATTGTCGCGATCTGCTCCGCCGTCTTTCCGTTTCCGAACACTACTTCTGGAAAGCCCTGCCGGATCGCCCGGTGATGATCGACCTTCGCGAAGCCGAGGTCCTCAAACGGCGCCTGTCGCAGAACAGAAGTGAGCTCCTCGGAGGCCTTTGCCACTGTGAGGCTGCCACTGCGTACTTCCTCGAGTAGGGCTTTCAGTCTTTCGGGTCTCATGTTGTCAATTGCTGTCGCGGGGGAAGCACTCCGCACGACGTGGGTTTTATCGTTGCCCACTATCTGGTCTATCTTACTTACTTATGTTTAGATGCTCTCGCTTGGCAGCCGCCTCCGAGAACTGCGGATGATGAAATGGGGCGCGTGGTGTACCCGCAACCTGGTTCCGCGAATTTGCTTCGGAGTGAATCAATGATGACCACGAAGGCTACGTCAGAGACTGGGCTAGAGGGGGTTGTGGCCGCGACGTCTGGGCTCTGCTACCTCGACGGGCAGCGCGGAATACTGGCTTATTGCGGCCATGACATCCGTGAACTCGCGAATTCAGCGACCTTCGAGGAGGTGTGCTACTTGCTCTGGCACCGTCGGTTGCCGACCCGAGCCGAACTCGGCGATTTGCACACGGAGTTGGTCCGTGCCCGACCCCTGCCTGAGCCGGTGCTGCGGGTAATGCAGTCGTTGCCGCTGGGGAACACGATGGACTCAGTGCGCACGATCGTATCCGTGCTGGCCCATCACGATCCCGAGGCGGGCGACGATTCACTGGCCGCATCCCAGCGCAAGGCCGTGCGCCTGACGGCTCAAATCGCTACTGTGGTCGCGACCCTTGGGCGGCTTGCCTCGGCTCGCGGCCCGGTCGAACCCGACCCGGTGCTCAGTCACGCTGCGAATTTCTTGTATGTTCTGACGGGTGAGCGTCCGAACCCTACCGCTAGTCGTGCGCTCGATGTGGCGTTGATCCTGCACGCTGACCACGAGCTGAATGCCTCGACCTTCGCGGCCCGTGTTGCGGCCGCCACCTTGGCCGATTTGCACTCCACCATCGTTGCGGGTGTTGCAACGCTCAAGGGGCCGCTCCATGGCGGGGCGAACGCCGAAGTTATGAAGATGCTTCTGGCGATTGGAGAGGATGCTGGTGACGAGCGGGTGGAGGCAACGGTCCGGGGGATGCTGGCACGTAAGCAGAAGGTGCCTGGGTTCGGACATCGTGTCTACCGCACCGAAGATCCGCGTGCCTCACAGCTGCGTCAGATGTCTCAAACTTTGGGTGAACAGGCGGGTAACTGCCGCTGGTTTGAGATGTCTCAGCGCATCGAGGCGGTGATGAAGGAGGAGAGGCAAATTGACGCCAACGTCGATTTCTATTCGGCTTCGACGTATCACACCTTGGGGATTGCTCTCGATCTTTTCACACCACTGTTTGTGGTCAGCCGCGTGGCCGGATGGACGGCGCACGTGCTTGAGCAGTACTCGAACAACCGTTTGATTAGACCGCGGGCAGACTACGTCGGTCCGGAGTACCCCCAGATTTTCGTTCCATTGGCTGACCGATAGTGCGGGCACCGTCTGCTTCTGGGTGCGGCACTTCGATCGGCTCCGTGGCGCAAGTCGGAGTATGGGTGAGTCGGCGGACTATAATGGCAGTCCGTTCATGGACCAACGCTATATCCGAAATTTTTCCATCATCGCGCACATCGATCACGGAAAATCGACGCTCGCCGACCGATTTCTCGAGTTCACTGGAGCACTCCGGCCTCGTGAGATGGAGGCCCAGGTACTCGACTCGATGGACCTCGAGCGTGAGCGCGGAATAACTATCAAGGCGCACGCCGTCCGGCTGACCTACACGCCGGAGGGTGGTGTTCCCCATATCCTCAACCTGATCGACACCCCAGGCCACGTCGATTTTTCCTATGAAGTGACGCGCGCGCTTACCGCGTGTGAAGGTGCGTTGTTGCTTGTGGACGCCTCGCAGGGCGTCGAGGCGCAAACTGTCGCCAACGCGTATCTGGCTGTTGACCAGAACCTCGAGATCGTGCCGGTCGTGAACAAAATCGATCTGCCGGGGGCCCAGCCCGAAGAGACCGGACGGCAGATCCAGGAAATTGTGGGGCTCGACGCGGCTGATGCCATTCTAGCCAGCGCCAAAGAAGGCGATGGGCTCCGAGAGATTTTCGATGCGATCGTCGGCAAAATTCCGCCCCCGACCGGCGATCCCGAGGGGCCGCTTAAGGCGCTGATCTTCGATTCCTGGTATGACTCATACCGTGGGGTGGTCGTGCTGATCCGGGTAATGGATGGTTCGGTCCGTCCGAAAATGAAGGTTCGGTTCATGGCCAGTGAGCAGGACTACGAAGTCGAGCAGATCGGCGTGTTTTCGCCGAAACCGACAGTCGTGTCAGAGCTGTCCGTAGGTGAAGTTGGTTTCGTGATCGCAGGTATCAAAAAAGTCAGCGACGCCCAGATGGGTGACACGTTGACTGAGACGTCCAGACCGACGCGGTTTCCGTGTGACGGCTTCGCCGAGATGAAACCGATGGTATTCGCCGGGCTTTATCCCGTGGAGGGCCACCAGTACGCCGAGTTACGTGACGCACTTGAGAAGCTCCGGCTGAATGATGCTTCGTTTTTTTTCGAACCGGAAACATCGGTGGCTCTCGGGTTCGGATTTCGGTGCGGTTTTTTGGGTCTGCTGCACATGGAAATCATCCAAGAGCGACTCGAACGCGAGTACGACATGGACCTCGTCACGACGGCTCCGGGTGTTCTTTATCGCGTCACTACCACTGATGGCGATACCTTTGCAGTCGATAGTCCGGCTAAACTTCCGGACGCGGGTCGGATCGCAACGCTTGAAGAACCGGTGATCACAGCAATGATCCTGACGCCTGCCGACCACGTTGGTGGAATTCTGCAGCTGTGTCAGGACAAACGCGGTGTACAGAAGGGGTTAGAGTACCTAGCCTCGAACCGAGTCATGATCACCTACGAACTTCCATTCAACGAGGTTGTCCTGGACTTTTACGACAAATTGAAGACATTGTCGCGGGGGTATGCATCGCTCGATTATCACGTGACCGGCTACTGGACCTCGCCGTTGGTTAAGCTGGATCTGCTGGTGAACGAAGAGCCAGTCGACGCACTTTCCGTGATCGTGCACAAGGAGTCAGCTTATCTGCGAGGGCGCGCGCTCACGAGTAGGCTGCGGAAGCTGATTCCCAGGCAGATGTTCGAGGTGGCGATTCAGGCGACCGTGGGCGGCCGGATCATCGCTCGGGAATCGGTCAAGGCGCTTCGGAAAAATGTTTTGGCCAAGTGCTACGGTGGTGACATTAGTCGGAAACGGAAACTACTCGAGAAACAGAAAGAAGGCAAGCGCCGCATGAAACGCGTCGGCCGCGTCGAGATTCCGCAGGAAGCTTTTCTTGCTGTGTTGACGGTCGACAGCGAGTAAATGATGCCCGAGGTCATGTCCTTTCGGAAATCTACGGCACGTGAGTATTTCGAGTCGATCGTTATTGCGGTCATTCTCGCGCTGTTCGTACGCACTTGGGTAGTGCAGGCGTTCAAGATTCCGAGTGGGTCTATGGAACAAAATCTGCTGATCGGCGACCACTTGTTGGTCAACAAATTCGTTCATGCGCCGACGGTGAGTGAACTTGAGCGAACGTTACTGCCCATCGGTGAGGTGCAGCGAGGTGATGTGCTCGTCTTCAAGTATCCGGAAGATCCCACCCGCGACTTCATCAAGCGTACGATTGGGTTGCCTGGTGAGACCATCGAACTCCGTCAGTCACGGGTGTTCATCGATGGGCAACCGATCGAGGAACCGTATCTCGACTTGATGCGTCCGGGCGGCAAGGTGGCCGCTGACATCCGAGGCGAATTCGGTCCTCGCGTTGTGCCCGACGGACATCTCTTTATGATGGGGGACAATCGGGGGGACTCGCAAGACAGCCGCTATTGGGGGCCGCTTCCAATCGAGTACGTTAAAGGTCGGGCCTTTGTCCTATATTGGTCCTACGAGTCAGAGAGCGATTTTTACGCTGACGTCGGTCTTGGGGCGACACTCCGGCGCCTCGCCTCCGGTGTGACTCACTTCTTCACGCGGACCCGCTACGAACGTCTGTT
>DQEK01000279.1:0-10106 GCA_003533545.1 Acidobacteriota bacterium
ATAACCGAAAGATGAGCAAGAGTTACCGCAATACAATCGACCTGTCTGACGATGCCAACACTGTGAAAAAGAAGGTCATGCGCATGTATACGGATCCAAACCGGGTCCGCGCTGACATTCCTGGCACCGTCGAAGGCAATCCGGTTTTTATCTATCACGACGCCTTCAACCGAGATGTGGCCGAGGTCGACGACCTGAAATCCCGGTATCGCGCTGGTACGGTTGGTGACGTCGAGGTCAAGCAGAAACTCGTTCAAGCCATCAACTCCGTGTTGGACCCGATGCGCGAGCGCCGGGAGGACTTACGCATTCGGCCAGAGCGGGTGAAAGAGATTCTGATGGATGGGTCGAGCCGGGCTCGACGTATTGCGCAGGAAACGATGGCCGAGGTGCGCGAGGCGGTGAAGCTTAGTTACTTGTAGCGTCATGCCGGATTCCCACGATCGTGCGGCCGACTTCGAGTCGATGCTCGAAGACTATCCGGTAAAGCTCGAGAACTTTGAGGGACCGCTCGACCTGTTACTGCATCTGATCCGGAAACATGAGGTCGACATCTACGACATTCCAATCGCCCTGATCACGCGACAATATCTCGACTATCTCGACCTAATGAAGGAGCTTGATCTAGATGTAGCCGGCGAGTTTTTAGTGATGGCTGCCACCCTCATTCATATCAAGGCGCGCACTTTAGTTCCGCGCGTTGAGGAAACGCTCGAGGACGGTGGTGAAAATGAGGACCCGCGAGATGTTTTGATCAGAAGGTTGCTTGAGCATCAAAAATACAAGACCGCAGCCGAGCTACTGCACGAGCGAGAGACGGTACGTGCCGCCCAGCGGGCACTACCGCAAGAGCGTTTGGACGAACTTGTGAGCGAGCCGTTCGAACGAGACCTTGAGGTCGACCTGTTTGGTCTGTTGCAGGCTTTTCAGGCGGTGATCAAGCGTGCGCGCGAGCGCCCTCTGCTGCAGCTACCGAGTGCGAAAGTGTCCATCGAGACACGGACACAGCAGCTGCTGGAGCGTCTAGCCGGCATCGATGCCTGTGATTTTGAGGATCTGTTCGACGACGACTATACCCGAGACGAACTCATTACTACATTTCTCGCTGTACTTGAGATGATCCGACTGAAACTGGCTCGTGTCTTTCAGAACGGGGCGGGCGCGCCGATAAGGGTGTATCGGCGTGACGCGTCTGCCAACACCAGCCACCGAGAATTAGAGGCTTGACGCATACCGGGGTGACTTGCATTGTCTGACGAGCTCAAAGCGATCATCGAGGCGCTCATTTTTGCCTCGCCTGAGCCGCTCACGCCGAAGACGCTGTTTCGACTGCTTGACGGTGAGCCTGAGGAAGAGGTTGAGCAGGTGGTCGAGGGGCTGCGTGCTGACTACGACCAGCGTGGTGGGTTGCTGATGGTTGAGGTGGCCGGGGGATACCAGATTTGTACTCGGCCAGATCTGCATGAATGGGTCAGCCGTTTGTTTCATGAGCACTCGAAGCACCGTCTGTCTGTGCAGGCGCTTGAGACGCTGGCGGTGATTGCTTACAAACAGCCGATTACGGGACCCGAGATCGCCGAAATTCGAGGGGTTAATACGTTTGGAGTTGTTGGGACGTTACTGGAGCGGCAATTGGTCAAGGTAGTTGGGCGGAAGCAGGTTGTGGGGCGGCCGTTTCTCTACGCCACGACCCGGGAATTCTTGAATCGGTTCGGGCTTAGCGATCTGGGAGACCTACCGAAGGTGGAAGAGATGGCTGAGGCATTAGGCGTAGCAGTGTCGCCGCTGCTGCCAGACCCGGGCCCGACAACGGGACCCTTGCCGTTTGACGGCGAGTCGGTGACCGAGGAAGGTGGTGCCCTCGCCGGGTCTGAAACGTCAGCGGGTCCGGGCAACGATGAGACCCCGCCGGCCGGGGAGTTAGCTTGAGGAATGGGAACCAAGGCGGAGGGCTTACGGTTGCAGAAGGTGCTTGCGGCCGCGGGGATTGCCTCCCGGCGAGCGTCGGAAACGTTGATGCGGGAGGGCCGTGTCACGGTCAACGGGACGGTGGTGTCCAGGCTCGGGACGCGGGCTGACCCAGAGGTCGATGACATCCGGGTCGACGGGCGTCGCGTTGGGATCGTGCGTCGTCGGCGCTATTTGCTTCTGAATAAGCCTCGAGGGGTGATGACGACCCGTGATGACCCACAGCATCGACGGACCGTGATGGATCACCTATCCGGTGTGCACGAGTCAGTGTACCCGGTTGGGCGGCTTGACTACGACAGTGAGGGGCTGTTGCTACTGACTAACGACGGGGACCTGGCTGCCCACCTCACGCATCCACGTCATGGAATCGAACGAGTCTACGAAGCGCGGGTCCGGGGCGTGCCTGATGCGCGTGCTCTGAAGCGGCTGGCGAGCGGAGTGCTCCTCGATCGAAGACGGACGGCCCCGGCCAGAGCCAGGTTGCTGCGGGCTAGGCGCGGGCAACGTGGGGATCAGGCGGTGTTGCAGCTTGTGATCACCGAGGGGCGAAAGCGGCAGGTGCGACACATGTGTGAGGCGGTTGGGCATCCGGTGGTGCGACTGCGTCGGGTGAGGATCGGTCCAATCGAAGATCCCGGACTTAAGCCCGGGCGATATCGTGACTTGACCTCGGTTGAGGTCGCCGCGCTGCGTCGGGCCGTGGTGCGTGGCGAGCCTGGGAGTGAAGAGTCGCCGCGCCGGGATGGTGTTCGACGGTTAGTGCGGAAGGAGCGCTCAGGACCCGGTGGGGCGTGATGGAAGCGAAGGTGCCGTTCCAGTCGGTGATTGCCATCGACGGTCCTTCGGGTGCCGGTAAGGGAAGTGTGTCTCGAGCTATTGCGAGAGCGCTGGGATGTCGGTATGTCGATACGGGCGCCATGTACCGGGCTGTGACCTGGCTGGCAGTTCAGAAGGGTTTGTCCCTTGATGACGAAGCGGCGTTGAGTGCGTTGGCAGGCCGGGTCAGGCTGACGCTCGAGGAAACGACCGTTACTGTCGAGGGACACGACGTGACCAGTGCCATTCGTACGAGAGAGATTGATGCAGCCGCCGCCCGGGTGGCGCGCATGCCCGCCGTTCGTGCAGTACTCGTGGCACGGCAACGAGCTTATGCCGCTGACGGGAGGATTGTAATGGAGGGTCGAGACATCGGAACCACTGTGTTTCCAGAGGCCGACGTGAAGGTATATCTCGACGCTTCGCCAGGGGAGCGGGCAGCACGCCGGGCGTCAGATCCGGCTCGAGAGTCCAGTATTTCCGATGCCTCGCTTTCGGATGTGGCCAGTGCCCTTGAGGCTCGTGACCGTTCTGATCGCACGAGGCAGATTTCGCCACTCGCGATGGCCGATGACGCGGTGCTTGTCGATACCACCGGGGTGCCACTTGAGAGGGTGGTGGAGCGGGTACTTGCAATTGTCCGCGAGCGCCTTGCGGCGCGTTAGAGACCCCGTTTCGTCCTCGTGACTTCTTCCGTTTTGACATTTGACGGGGTGTTGATAACTAGCGTAGAGTGTTCAGCTTGTAGAAAATCGTTACAGCCTGACAGGGGACACTGACATTAGGGCGCTGCGCTGGGCGCACGCCTTTGAGGCTCCGGCGTGTGGGCCTCGATGGGACATCAACTAGGGAGGACCGGCGGTTTCATGACGAAGGTAGAAGACGCCAAGATTGAAACGGGTACGGACCAGGCAGGAGTTGCACGGTCAACTCCGATGGTTGTTCTTGTGAATCGCGACGGCGACGAAGATGACGGTGCGGCCGGTCGTGTCGATTTCGAGCAGCTGCTTAAGCTCTACGAGAGCAGTTTCCGCAACATTGCCGAGGGCGAGGTCATCAAAGGTACCGTGTTGAGGGTGTCGGCGTCGGATGTCGTGGTCGACGTCGGGTACAAGTCTGAGGGGATGATCGCGATTCAAGAATTCCTTGATGCGCAGGGCGAGTGCACTGTTCGGCAGGGGGACACGGTTGACGTGTTGCTCGAACGTACTGAAGATCGGGACGGTCACATCGTGCTTTCGCGCGAGAAGGCCGAGAAGGTCAAGATTTGGGACGAGGTCGAGAAGGCCTACGAGGATCAGAAGGTCGTTATCGGTCGTGTCATTGAACGTATTAAAGGGGGATTGGCCGTCGATATTGGTGTTCGTGCCTTCCTCCCTGGCTCGCAGGTGGATGTGCGTCCTGTGCGTAATCTGGATGCGCTCCGAGGTGAAGAACTGCGGATGCGGGTCATTAAGGTGAACAAGAAACGCGGCAACATCGTGTTGTCGCGGAAAGCTCTGCTTGAGGAAGAGAACGCTGAGAAAAAGAAGCACACGCTGGAGACCCTCGAGGAGGGAAATGTGTTGCGCGGGGTTGTCAAGAACATTACCGATTACGGGGCTTTTATCGATCTTGGTGGGATCGACGGCTTGTTGCACGTGACTGATATGTCTTGGGGACGTGCCGCGCACCCGTCGGAATTATTCAAAGTGAACGATGAAGCCGATGTCGTGGTGCTGAAGTTCGACCGGTCTAGCGAACGGGTTTCCCTCGGGTACAAACAATTGCACACTGACCCGTGGACGGCGGTAGACGAGCGGTACCAGCCAGGCGGACGGGTAACCGGCAAAGTCGTGAGCCTGACTGATTATGGTGCGTTCGTCGAGCTTGAGTCTGGCGTCGAGGGGTTGATTCATGTCTCCGAGATGTCGTGGAGCAAGCGCGTTAAGCATCCGTCGAAGGTGCTTAGCGTTGGTGACGACGTTGAAGCCATGGTGCTTGGTGTCGACCCGCAGGCCCGGCGTATCTCGCTGGGGCTCAAGCAAATTGAGGCGAATCCTTGGCATCAGCTGGTTGATGCATATCCAATCGGAACGAAATTGACCGGCAAAGTACGTAATCTCACCGAGTTCGGCGCATTCGTTGAAGTCGAAGAGGGGATCGACGGATTAATCCACATCTCTGACATGTCGTGGAGTAAACGCCTGAAGCATCCGTCCGAGGTGCTCAACAAGGGCGATGAAGTCGAGGCGATGGTGTTGAACGTCGACCCGGACAACCAACGGCTGTCTCTAGGGCTGAAGCAGTTGGCAACCGATATCTGGGACGAATTTTTTGAGAACAACAAAGCAGGATCGGTCGTTGAAGGTAAGGTGGTGCGTATTACTAACTTTGGTGCGTTTGTGGAGCTTGCCGAAGGGATCGAGGGGCTCATCCACGTGTCGGAGTTCGACGACGAAGGTGCCCGTGATGAGGATAAGGTCGAGCTGAAAGTTGACGAAGTGAGGAGCATGAAGATTATCAAGCTCAGCCCTTCTGAACGAAAAATCGGCTTGAGTATTCGCGCGCTGAAGTCTGACGACTACGAGGCGGACTGGGACGCATACGGTGATGCCACCGGGTCGCCCGAGGTAACCCTAGGCGACCACTTCAAGAACCAGAGTGAGTAGCGCCGGGGACTGGGCTCGTCGAGTCCGGCGCTGCACTCGTAGTCAGGGGGGATCTTGGCAGCTGGCGGGAGTACGACGAAGGCGGCACTTGTCGAAGAGGTGTCTCAAGTCGCCGACCTCACCAAGAAGCACTCCGAGGTCATCGTTGACACGGTCTTTCGAAGCATCATTACTGCGTTACGGCGCGGCGAAAAGATCGAGTTGAGGGGGTTCGGTAGTTTCCGTCTTCGTCAGAGAGAACCGAGAAAGGGTCGGAACCCGAAGACCGGTGATCGTGTGGATGTTCCGCCGAAGAAAGTCCCATATTTCAAGCCCGGGAAAGAGCTCAAGGAATTAATCAACCGGGAACCTGCTCCCGCGGTTCCGTCCTTGACTCCGTCTACACCGGGACCTGATCCAGGCCCCACACGCTACTAGCAATGAGACTGACGCATTAAGCGTCTGAGTGTTTTGGAGCGACTCTGGTCTCCTTGGAGGCTCGACTACGTGACCGGAGCTGCGGCAGGAAAGAGCGGCGACGACTGTGTGTTCTGTCTAGCCCGACTCCTCGAGGACCAGGAATCGCTTGTCGTCACACTCGGCACGACCTGTTTCGTGGTGCTCAATCGCTACCCGTACAACAACGGCCATTTGATGGTGGTGCCGAATCGTCACATCGGAACGCTGGCAGAGGCAACGCCAAAAGAGCTTACGGAACTCATGAGTCTGACCCGGCGCGCCGAGATGGTTCTGACTACGGCGTACCAGCCTCACGGCATGAACGTGGGTATGAACCTAGGTCGTTCAGCCGGTGCCGGTGTGCCGGGGCACTTGCACATGCACTTAGTGCCTCGGTGGGAGGGTGATACCAACTTTATGACCGTGGTTGGGTCGACGCGGGTGGTCCCTGAGGAGCTTCCCCAAACCCTGGCCAAACTCACCCCGATTTTCGAGCGGTTGGCCGAAGAGGTGTGATAGTTCGCTTGGACTGCTCTACCGCCGAATGGCGCTCCGTGTTCGGTCGTTAACTTGAGTCGTCAATAACAAGCGAATTTCGATGCCAGGAAGCGAACGGATGCTTGGGGTCACGGTGGCCGCGATGCCACCGCGTTTTCACCCGAGCGCCGGTGATACTATGGGCCGAGTACGTCTGAGCGTGGCACACGGAAGGTTTGTGGTTCACGTTGGAAAGGCCGCACATGTCTAGCACCAGCCGGCGGAGGTCTCAACCCGTCGCATCCGGGTTCGGAGCCGGGTGGGTTTTGGTGATCTTTGGTGTCTTGGCCTTCTTGCTGCCTCCGGGTGGCACAGCGCAGCAGCCACCTGATCCTGTTCTCCCCGCTAGTGCGGCTCCTGCCTCCGTTGAAACTGAAGACGCTCAGGAGCCTCAGACGATCTTCCGGTCTGAGATCAGCTTTGTTCGAGTCGATGCCATTGTGACGGACGAGGATGGCAATGCGGTGATGGACCTAACGGCCGACGATTTTGAAATCTTTGAGGACGACATACCGCAGAAGATCGAGTCTTTCAAACTGGTTAAGCACACCGGGGTCTTCGATCCCAAGTTGCCGCCCCCGGGAACGATCCGCAACGAGTTCGACTTGGAACGTGAGGCCGCGCGAGAAGACTCGCGCATCTTCGTGTTTTTTTTGGACGATTATCATGTGCGCGACTACAACGCAATGCGGATGATGCAGCCACTGGTGGACTTTGTCGAGACCCAGTTGGCGCCGACCGACCTGGTCGGAATTATGTATCCGCTGACGCCATTGTTTGACGTGACCCTCACGCGGAACCACGAACAGATCGTGCATGCGTTACGGCAGTTCCAGGGGCGTAAGTACGAATACGACGTGCTCAATTCGTACGAAGGGGCGTACGCGCACTATCCCACAACTGATGTCGAGAAAATTCGTAACGATGTGAGCCTGTCGGCACTCAAGGCCTTGGCAATGAAACTGGGTGGGCTTCGGGAAGGACGTAAGTCGATCATCGTCTTGAGTGAGGGTTATACCGATTACGTGCCACCGCAGCTTCGGGACGAGAGTGCCGGCGGGGGCGGACGGCGTGGCGCCATGCGGTACAACCCGCTGGCGGGGAACAGTCGCATGGAAGAGTCGACACGTCTCTTTCAGGACATGGGAATGCGGGCGAACTTGGTCTATACCGCAGATATTGCGAATCGGAACAATACGAGTTTCTACATGGTCGATCCCCGTGGCCTGGCGGTCTGGGAGTACGACATGAGTCAGGTCCCGATCGATCACGAAACTGACCAGTCGATGCTTCGGATTTTGCAGGACACGCTGTATGTGCTTGCCGACGAGTCCGATGGTCGCGCGATTGTGAACAGAAACGATATCGGCCCTGGGCTCGCACAGATAGTGGCTGACCAGAGTTCCTACTACCTGTTGGGCTACACCTCCTCTGAGGCGCCAACGGACGGCGAGTTTCACGAAATCAAGGTGGAAGTGAACCGGCCCGACGTCAGAATTCGAGCTCGAAAGGGTTACTACGCTCTGACTGAGGACAATGTGACGCGGTTGATGGCTCCCCCTAAGCCGGAGCCCCCGAGTGCGGTGAGCCGGGCGTTGGCCAAACTGGCCGAGCCCACTCGGAGTCGCTTGGTGCGTACCTGGGTAGGGGCCAGTCGCGGAGACAATGGAAAAACCCGGTTGACATTCGTGTGGGAGCCGATCGGCAGTGGCCAGAGTCGACGCGATGAGTCGGCCTCGCAAGTGATGCTGATGGCGATGAGCGACAACGCTGCGTATTTTCGCGGGGAAGTGCCTTCGCGGCCGGGAGGCACACTGCCGTTGGCCGAGTTCGAGGCTGACCCTGGTGAACTGGAACTCAACGTGGCGATCGAGGACGAGTACGGGGACGTGTTGGACCGAGCGGTTGACGAACTCGTCGTCCCGGATTTTACCGGGACGGATGTCGCGCTGAGCACCCCCACGGTGCTGCGGGCTCAGAGCATGATGGAGATGAGACGGATCGCGGCGGACCCAGACGCTCTACCAACGGCGGGACGCTATTTTCGGCGAACTGACCAACTCTTGCTGAGAGGGGAGGCCTACGCTCCTGGCGCGTCACCTGTCGACGTGACCGCGCGATTACTGAACCGAGAAGGGGCCTCCATGATGCCGCTACCGGTCGAGCTTTCTGCCGGTGGAGCCTACGAACTGTCAGTGCAGCTGTCGCCATTCCCGCGCGGAGATTATCTGGTGGAAATCTCCGCTGCTTCGGGTGAGGGTGTAGCCACAAGCTTGGTCGCGTTTCGTATTCAAGGGTGAGGTTTGTTCCGACCAGCGGCGCTAGTCACCGATGGAAAAGATCCGGGTTATCGTTGCTAAACCTGGTCTCGATGGTCACGACCGCGGGGCGAAGGTCATCTCGCGCGCACTGCGCGACGAGGGCATGGAGGTCGTATACACCGGTCTCCGACAGACTCCGGAGCAGATTGTTGAGGCGGCCTTGCAGGAAGATGCCGGGGTTATTGGCTTGTCGATTTTGTCTGGTGCCCATAATTACGTTTGTCCCCGTGTGATGGAGTTGTTGCGCGAGCAAGGACTTGACGATGTGCTCGTGGTCGTTGGGGGCATCATCCCCGATGTAGACCTGCCAGGGTTGAAGGAAATAGGTATCCATGGTGTGTTCCAACCAGGCACGCCGATACAAGATATCGTCACCTACATTCGAGAACATCATCGTCGCGTGACCGCCTGACTCAGGTAGTACACACGCATCTGTCGCTACGTTCCCGTCAGCGCTTGACCTGCCTAGACCGTGGGGCTACGCTCGGTCCAATTGATGCCACGGACACTGTTACTCGCTGACGACAGCGTCACAATCCAACGTGTGATTGAGTTGACCTTCGCGGATGAGGACATTCGTGTTGTTGCCGTCGGTGATGGGCAACAAGCGGTTGACCGCATCAAGGAGGTTCCGCCGGATATCGTCCTTGCCGATACCGATATGCCCGTGCGGACTGGTTACGAGGTTGCCGCGTTCATCAAGGAGGACGCGGCGTTAGCCCACATCCCTGTCGTACTCCTTACCGGTGCATTTGAACCAGTCCGTGGAGAACGAACCGAACATCCTCGTTACGACGCGGTGTTGGTTAAACCCTTCGAACCACAGCAGGTGGTCCGGCTGGTCCGGCAGCTACTCGGCGCGTTTGTTCCGTCGAGCAGCGGTATTCCGGCGCCGAAATCTACCAAGGTCATTGACCACGTGAGTCGCCAGACTTCCGACGATTTGTTGAGCTCGCCCCGCTCGGTCACTCGGAGCTCGGCCGAGGACCCGGAAAACCCACCCGACCCGCTTGGCTCCTATATGGACCGAATGGACAAGGCTTTCGAGCGTCTCGAAACTGGCGATACGGCTCCGGCTTCGAAGACGAATATCGGAGCATCGGCGGCCGATGTTACCGATTCGCTTGAAGGGGCGCTGGGTGCTCTAGAGGGGGCGTCAGAGACTCTCGTGTTTGAGGAGGGGGACCATGGTGCCCCGGCCGAAGTATTCGACCAGGTGCAAGAGGACTCCGTCTCCCAGGAGCCAGGGCGGGGCGACGCGTTCCCGATGATGGATGCTGCAAGCTCGCCGATCCTGGCCACGCCGTCTCAGCACCCGAAGGACTCTCTGGAAAAGCCGGCATCGTCCGGTGAGGTGTCAGGTCTTGTCGAC